>JARRQC010000123.1:0-12133 GCA_037382165.1 bacterium
CTTTTATGGCGGAACATCCTGTTGCGTAATCAAAGGGACCACAGATCTCTCCGGTAACGATAACATTATAATCCATGAATTCAATAATCCGAACGGGCGGCACTACCAGGGTGACTTTTTACTGGCCGATGATAGTTTTTTCGATAGGACTACTTCACAGGGGGGGCATTTCTGAAAGTGGGACTTTATTCCAATTTGACACGGCAACTTGTCAGGTCCATATCCCGCAATATGAAGGTGGCAGTGCGATCGATGATGGTCCGGTCTATGAAGTTGAAGGAAACTGCAGCGTGAAAAATGCAGCCTACGGATTATTCGCCACATCTGATGCGGCTGAATTGTCCAACTTCCCCAATCCGTTCGATCATTCCACCACCCTCACATTTGGTGTGGAAAGAAGCGGAAATGCCATGCTAAAGATATATAACTATAACGGTATGGAAGTCGCTGTTCCTTTTGATGGTTACGCAGAGTCAGGTAATACCTATCGCGCTGAATTCAAAGCATCGGGATTGCCAGAGGGAATTTATATTTGTATTCTTCAAATTGACGGAAGGATTGCTGGAACAAGGAAGATTATTTTAATGAATTGACAATTCCAGTATCAAATATGCTGAAAGCCATCCTTTGAAACCGGAGATGGCTTCTTTTTTCTTTCATAAGTACTTATCTTTCAATATAAAATGCTGATTGATTATTTTCAGTATTACTTTAATTGTTTTTATTGAGACTCATTCTAAATCCATCCGGATTTCAATATTGAACAAGGAAAATTGATACATTCGTGTTCATTAATCAAAGCAATAGCTGAAAGAAAGGAGGCACACAACTGGCTGTTGTATTTATTCACATTTACAATTTATTTAAACAAAACACAATTATGAGAAAATTATTTTATGTATTAGGATTAATGGTTATGGTAGCCATGATCGTCGTTTCATGCCAGAAGAACCAAAACACAGTTACACCCCAAACAGGAGATGAGTTTGTAAAAGCAAGTAATGATTGCGTTAAGATTAAGGACGGTGTCCTTACATACAGCGCCGGACATTACCTGGAAGGTGAACCTCTTGAAACAGGGTATGATATTTTCGGATATAATTACCAGGCCCATATCTTTAACGGATATTATGCCAATGCATACCTGGGCAGGGATGGTTATCCACCCTATGAAGGTGATACAGAGGCTTACCTTGCTGAGAACCCGGGAGCTGAGAACCATTGGACCTGGCCCTACAGGGATGATATGCTCGTCATGAAATGGAATGATGCCTGGCTATCAAACATGGATTGCGATGGTGACGGCTTACTTGACAGACATTATGGTTTTGATACCTACATTGGCTCAGGCGCCTGGGAAACCAACCATACATCGGGTATGTATGAAGGAGCAGAAGGAGAAATGTGTGAATGGGACGATTTTTACAAGATCATAGCAGTACCCGAAGATGCAGAGTTGGTAGATGGATACTGGGTCAATGCTGACGGTGTTGAAATTGGAGAAGCCATTTGGGGTCAATTTGCCATTATTCAATATGTGTACAATGATCCCTGCGCGGGTTATGAAGGTGCACAATACATAAGCCCTGATCATCCAGGATTTGGTGGCTGGTAAAATCAGCTTCACATAAAAGAAAAAAGCCCATCGCTCTCGCTTTGGGCTTTTTTTATCTCCTGTATGGAGTACTCATTCGGCAAGACTAAATTATTTCATAGAGAATCCGGCTGTGCTAACCCCCATCTCCTCCAAAATATAATCTGCATCCGCGAACTTGTCCGTAATGAACATCACATACCGGATATCCACCGAGATGGTTCGCTGCAGGTCATAATCATATTGCCAGTCGCTGATCATGGCTTCGTAATTTCCGTCGAAGGCCACGCCGATCAGCTCCCCGCGGGCATTCATCACCGGGCTGCCGCTGTTGCCACCGGTAATGTCGCACTGGTGCAGAAAGGCCACCGGTACATCTTTCAAATCAGGATCGACATAAATACCCAGGTCATTTTCTTTCTGCAGCTGAACCAGTTTATCCGGTGCATCGAACGGTTCTTTGTCCCTGTCTTTTTTCACCACGCCGGTCAGGGTGGTAAAGGGCTTGTACCAGACCGCATCCGCAGGTTCATATCCTTTGACGGGGCCGGAAGTGAAGCGCAGGGTACTGTTTGCATCCGGGTACATATTTTCACCCTTCCACGCATACAATGCATCAATATACTGTTTACGCAATTCGGTCACGTTAGCTGCAAAACTTTCATAGCTCTCATTGTTTTCCTCAATGAGCGGGTAAACAGCACTGATCATGTCGATAAACGGATCATGCATATCGGCCAGCTCTTCCGGTGTTTTTCCGAAAAGGCTTTTGGCAAATTCAATGTCATTGAGTTTTGATTTTGCATACGCCTCATCAACGAATTCCACAATGGTCCGGTCCGGTCCGGATCGTCCAGTATGTAGTTGAGCGGTTCAATACGCTGCCCTTCCGGCAGTTCATCAGCCATCTCCAACGCATAAGCCAGCATTTCCTTATCCAGTGGTTCATAAAGGTTAGCGTACTGGTATTGCAGACCCGCTTTCACTTTTTCAAGTGTCGATTCATCCATGCCGGGTTTTCTTTCCTTTTTCGGTTTGTTCATTTCCACCGCCAGGTAATAGGCATAATTGGCGATACCGAGTTCGGTTCCACCCAGGTTCCGTAAATAACCCAGCACATTATCCCTGTCTTTTGTCTTTTTGATGAGTTCATACTGTGCCCCGATATCCGCCAGGATGTGACCGTATTTTTCCTTACGCTCCGGATCACTGATAACCCAATCGGTGAATTCGTCCTCGAACGCTTTCTTCTCCGCTACAAAATCGGTATTGATCATCCCGTCAACCTTTCCCTGGTAGTTTTTCATGGTGTTGGCCAGCCCGGCTTTCATACCGGCTACTTTGATCTTTCCTTCCGGATTATTTTCGGTCAGTTCATCCATCATTTCCAGCACATGACCAAAAGTTTCAATGGTGAAAGGGTAATTGTACTTCAGGTTCCAGGCTGCTGAATTGGAAGTGCGGTATCGCGTGGTAAAGCCAGGGAAACCCATGATGAAAGTAAGGTCGCCTGCATCGAGATCTCCTTCTGACACTTTCAACCAGACTTTGGGATGATAAGGGACATTGGTTTCGGCATATTCGACCCCCTGCCCCTCCGGTGTGGCATATACACGCAGGAAGGAAAAATCCCCTGTATGCCTCGGCCACATCCAATTGTCAATATCACCTCCATAGTTGCCAATAGAAGCTGGCGGGGCATAAACAATACGTACATCCTTGAACACCTTGTATGTAAACAGGATATACTGCCTGCCGTTGAACATTTCGGCAACGTCAGCCTGCAGGTCTTCCCCACCCTTTTCAGCTTTCTCAGTCATTTTGACGATCTTCTCACTGATCACTTTGTCCCGTTCCATGGGATCATCAATACCCTTGGCTGCTTTTTCAATTTCAGCGGTGACATCCTTCATCTGTTGAAGGATCCGCGCCTGGTAACCCTGTGCCTGGATCTCCTCTTCCCTGTTGCGGGCAAGGAATCCATCGGTGATATAGTCATTCTCCGCCGATGATGCACGTTGCAACGCTCCATAGGCTACATGGTGGTTGGTAATGATCAGTCCGTCGGGGGAAACAAAAGAAGCTGAACCGCCTCCCAACTGAACGATGGCCTGGTACAATGCCTGACCGTCCGGTTTATAGATATCACCGGTTTCGATCTCCAGCCCTTTTTCTTTCAGGTTCAGGTTGTCGATCTGGCTGAGCAGCCACATCCCTTCCTGCGCCCTCATTCCTGAGACCAGGAAAATGATCGCAATAAAGCTCAATAGCAATTTTTTCATGATTACCTCCTTTTTAATGGTTGCTTAATAAATTTTTTATTCATATTTAATTATCTCTACGGGGTTTGTACGAGCTGCACGATAAGCCCTGGAAACAGCGATGATCACTGCCAGGACAAAGGCGATCAACGCCCCCCAGATAAAGTTCATGAGATGTATACCGGCGTGATGGGCAAAATAATGAAACCACTCGTCGATCAACAAATAGGCCACGGGCCATGCTATGACGGTGGCGATCGCAACAAGTGCGAGGAATTCCCGTGACAGTAGAGAGACCAGGGAACTTTCATCAGCGCCGAAAACTTTGCGGATGCCGATCTCTTTCATTCTTTTTTCCGCCATAAAGGCTGCCAATCCAAAAAGGCCAAGCATGGCAATAAAAATGATGATGGCGGTAAGTACAAAAGACAACTGTCCGAGCACCTCTTCATCCTTATATAATTGTTCCAGTTCATTTTCGAGGAAAAAATATTCAAACGGCCTGTCGGTACCGGCTTGCTTCCATTCTTCCTCAATCCTGGCCAGTGTTTTTCTCTGGTCCTCCGGTGAGATCCTGATACCCACATATTTCAGAAAGAAACGTATTTCATTAGGGTTTTCCTTGAGATTCAACACAAATGGACCGGAAGGCTCATGCAGGGATGTCACATTGAAATCCCGGAATACGCCGATGATTCTTTCCTGTCCATTCAATGAGCTGAATTTTTTTCCGAGGGCTTCTTCATTACTCTTCCATCCGATATGCCGAACCATGGATTCATTGATAAGAATGGCCTTCTGCGGATCGGTCTTCATCTTTTCCTGAAAATCCCTGCCTGCAACAAGCTCAATTTCAAGTGTCTTCAGAAAATCATACTGTACCACCAACGCAGGAAAGAACTGCCATTTTTCTTCAGGGAAGTTCTCAGGCCTGAACTCATGGGTATTATGCGAAACACCAGGGATGTCGTCAAATGCTGTCACACTGATGACATTCGGTATTTGCAGCAATTCCTTTTTAAAGGTTTCATAATTCCTGGATATGGATGATCCGCTGACCGGTAATACAACAACATCCTGAGGATTGAAACCGGTATCCGCATTCTTCAGGTATTTTGTCTGGTTGAATATGCTTAATGTGATGATGATCAGGATAATGGATATGGCAAACTGAAAAATGACCAGTATCCTCCTGGCGGTACCGCTTCGTGTGACTTCGATCAGGCGACTTTTCATGATTGCCACGGGGTCAAAGGAGGAGAGAAAGAAAGCGGGGTAGAATCCTGACAACAGTCCTGTGAACAGCCCTATCCCCAACACGGCCAGGGCATACCAGGGATTAAGCAACAGGGTGAGGTGCAGGTCCTTACCGCTGAAGATGTTCAGGGTGGGAAGCAATATCTCGATGATCACGAGCGAAAAGACAAGGGCCATGAAAGAAACCAGCAGGGATTCAAAAAGGAACTGATATATCAGTTGTGTTCTCAAAGCACCGAACACTTTCTTCACACTGATCTCTCCTGCTCTTCCTGCTGAGGTAGCGGTAGCGAGGTTGAGGTAGTTGATGATGGCGATGATCAGCAGGAAACAGGCTATGGCACCGAGAATTCTCAGGTAGGTGATGTTGTTGTTGGGCTCTATTTCATAATCAAGTCTGGATTTCAGATGGATATCTACCAGCGGTTGCAGGTACATGGAGACATTGTCCTTTTCGGCGTCATAAAAATACTTCTGAACGAACGATGTAAATTCCGATTCCAGGCTGGAAGCCATTCCCTTCTCAACAAGCAGGTATGTCCAGCAGGGATTCCAGACCCACGTACTTGGCATTATTCCTCCGAAAAGCTGCCTGACCGTGGTCAGGGAAGCCATAAAATCAAACAGGAAATGGGAATTGTGGGGCACATCCCTGATGACACCCGTCACTTTCAGGTCCAGGAAATTTTCAAAGCGGATGGTTTTGCCCATGGGATTTTCGTCGCCGAAATACTTGGCTGCCATAGATTCGGTAATGACGACCGCATTGATCTCATCGAGGGCGGTGGCCGGATCGCCCTTGATGAAGCTGTAGTCGAACACCTCAAAGAAAGTTGAATCTGCAAAGAAAAAGCGCCGCTCATTGAACACCTTGTCCCCATGGCGTATCAGGGTCCGTGGCACCTGGCGGTTGAATACCCTCGTTACATTCTTTATCATTCCGGGGTATTCATTTTTTAAAGTCCAGGCCACCGGAAACGGACAGCTGGCCGATTCTTCCCCAACCCCTTCAAAATCATAAATATTGACCAGCCGGTAGATATTATCAGCATGCTTATGGTACCTGTCGTAACTCAACTCATCCAGTATATACAGCCAGATCAGGATAAAACTGGCTATACCGATGGCCAGTCCCGCGATATTGATCAGGGTATACAGTCTATGCTTCAGCAGGTTACGGAATGCTATCTTCAGGTAACTGATAAACACGGCCGGTAATTTCCATTCAATTTAACGATTTATTCTTCATTTTTCATGTACCTCCTGAATATCAGCGGTATGTCATTTCCGCTGGGCTCCCCGATCTCAACCAGCTCCCAGTCCTTATGGTACTGATCCAGTTTACGTTTGATGACAGGTACCCGGCCGCTTGCATCGTCGCCTTCCCAACTGAGCAGTTCTACGCGATATTGCATGGTCTTCTTGCGTCCATTGATACGCACATCTATTTCGACATTCTGCTCCTTATCGATATCAGGTATGAGTATGACTATTTCTCTTGGCATATATATGAATTAGTAATGATGTATTTTATTGGTCATGCGTGGTTATTCATTGTCACTCAATGGTCATTCAATGGTAATTCATGGTTTTCGGAGTTAAGCGATGAATACCCACCATGGCATTGGGATCCGGTAATAAAAATTTGACAGCCAGTTATCCATAAAATAATAGGCCAGCGGCCATGCAATAATATTGGCAAGGATCACCCAATAGCTGAATTGCCGCGTCAACAGCACCATGATATTTGCTACCGATGCGCCATGTACTTTTCGAATACCGATCTCTTTTGATTTCTGCTGGGCCATGAATGCGGCCAGACCAAACAAGCCCAGGCAGCCAATGATGACAGCAAGGAAGGTGAAGGCCAGCAAAATATTCTTCATTTGGAAAAAGCGATTTCCATACCCCTTCAATTTCTGAGACCAGTGTACCCAGATCTGAGGTATTGTAACGAATGGTTATATATTCCATCCAGTCATCGGTCAACCGGAAGGTGATCGGTTCAATGGCTTTGTCCATCGGTTTGAAGTGAAAGTCCTTAACCACCCCGATGATCTCTCCGTCAACTGCGTTTCCTTCATTATTAAAATGTCCGTATTTCAACCCAATGGCTTTTTCCGGATCGGCTATCCCGATACGCTTGATCACTTGCTCGTTAACGATGAATTTATAAGCGGTATCCGTACCGAATGACCTGGAATAAGGCCTTCCGGCAATGAATTCCATTTCGTAGGTCTTGAAGAAATCGTATCCTACGGTGACATACATGGAAACAAATACGTCCTGTGACAATTCGGACCGGAATCCCATATCTGAGAAATCCCTGGCTGCCGGAACCGAACCGGAAGAGGTCATGCTGACCACCTTTGGATTCTGTGCCAGCGATGAACGCAGCACATCCATTTTACTGCGCACTTCATTACTTTCCGTGGAGATGACCAGTAAATTTTCCTGGTTGTATCCGACCGGCCTGTCATAGAAGTAATTGATCTGCAAATAGGCGATAATGGTTCCGATGATCAGCAGGATGGATATACTGAACTGAAACACGACCAACACCTGCCGGAAGGAAAAGCGCGAACTGCGTTCTGCTTCGTTTTTTCGCAGTACGATCATCGGGTCAAACCTTGAAAGATAGAAAGCGGGGTACAAACCTGCCACGATTCCTGTACCGAAAATAATGGCAACAAGCACAAGCATATACTTCGGAATCATAAAGGTGGATAAACTGAGTTCCTTGCCGGTGAATGCATTGAACGTTGGAAGGATGGTTTCTATGATCAGAAGCGCCACAACAAGAGCGATGATTGCAATGACAACAGTTTCGCTCAATAGCTGAATGATCAGCTGCCCCTGTGATGCACCTGCAGTTTTCCGTATACCCACTTCACGGGATCTTTTGGCACCAAGGGCGGTGGAAAGATTCATGAAATTGAAGCAGGCCATCACCAGGATAAGCGCCGAAACAATGCTGAAGATATAGACCGACGTGATGTTGCCCTGGGGTTCGATCTCCCAAAGCAATTTGGCCTTCAGATGAATGTCCTGCAACGGCCTGAGTACCATCACAAATATTTTATGAATATCGAAATCAGGTTGCTCCCCATTGAGGAACAGGCTGTAGGCAGGTGCTATGTATTCATCGACTATACCGCGCAGTTTGGGGGCAACCGATTCCGGAGTGGCGTCAGGATGCAAGAGGACATAAGTATACAGGTAATTTGACAACCAGGTATTCAAATGCTCCGCATCCATCAATTCTTCAAGGGTGACGAAAGAAGCCAGCACATCGAAATGAAAATGACTTTGTGCGGGAACATCATCCAAAATACCGGTTACCTTAAAGAATTTCTTCTCGTCTCCCCATTCAACTTCCAGGTTTTTACCTATCGGGAATTCTTCCCCGAAATAGGTCATGGCTGCATCTCTTGTCAGGACCACAGTAAATGGTTCAGCCAGGGCAGTGGCAGGATCCCCTTCGAGCAGCGGAAAAGTGAAGATATTGAAGAAGCCCTTGTCAACAAACAATATTCGCTCCTCCTGGCTGTTGTTCAGGTAGTTGACAACAGAGAGTTCCGTGGGGTCCACCCTTGTATAATCGATGATCTCGGGAATATCCTTTTTTAACGTTTCTCCGTAGATCGCACCCACAACCGGCACATCAATTATTTTACCCTCCCATTCGATATGTCGCTCGACACGGTAGATATGAGCCAGATTTTTATGAAACCTGTCATAACCTACTTCATCGAAAACCCAGAGCGCGATCAACAGGGAGGCTGCCAGTCCAATCGCCAGACCAATAATGTTGATAATGCTGAACGATTTATATCTCAGCAGGTTCCTGAGGGCGATCCGGATGTAGTTTCTTATCATTTGGTTGATTTGACAGTACTATTGAAACGAATTATCGGGAAGTTATTTTCTCGTTGATGACCTGTCCGTCAAAGAGCATGATCACGCGACGTGCATAATCGGCATCACGCTGTGAATGGGTTACCATTATGATGGTTGTACCCTTTGTATTGAGATCCTCAAGCAGTCCCATCACTTCATCGCCATGCGTGGAATCGAGGTTACCGGTTGGCTCATCTGCCAGGATGAAGCGTGGTCCGGCTACAACTGCCCTGGCGACTGCAACACGTTGTTGTTGTCCTCCCGAAAGCTGGTTGGGATAATGTTTCCTGCGATGGGTAATTTGCATTTGCTCCAGTACCTGGTCCACACGCTGCTTTCTTTCCCTTGCACTGAGTTTAAGATATATCAAAGGCAATTCAACATTTTCGAACACAGTCAGTTGGTCAATCAAATTAAAGTTCTGGAAAACAAAGCCAATATTTTGTTTACGTAAACGGGCCCTTTGTTTTTCACTGAAGCGCGATACATCCTTATCCAGAAACTGCAGTAAACCGGCTGTTGGCGTATCCAGCAGGCCAAGAATATTCAGCAGGGTTGACTTACCACAGCCTGATGGCCCCATCACCGCAACAAATTCCCCCTCTTCTATGGTAATCGATACCTTGTTCAGGGCAGTGGTCTCAACCTCATCCGTTCTAAAGATTCGCGTTAGATCTGTCGTTTTTATCATGGTATTTTATTTGTTTTTCAACGCCTCGTTATTTGAAAATCAGTTTATCCTTCTTTCAGAAATTATCATAAGAAGAGATGATCACTTTCTCTCCGGGTTGCAAACCCTCGATCACCTCATATTGCATCGTATTCTGCCGGTTAATCCGGATATCCCTTTTATAGGCAAACGCTCCGGAGGGATCTACGACATAGATCCAGTTTCCTCCTGTTTCCTGGAAGAATCCGCCGCGCTTGATCACAATGGCATCCTCCGCTCCGCTGAAGGTCAACCTGACCTGAACGGTCTGCCCTCTTTTCATGCCTTCCGGGGAGATATCATCCTCAATGTAGAGATCCACCTTAAAGGAACCGTTGGTTTCATCTGTGTAGATATTATTGACATACAGCTTGTACAGCTTGTTACCATAAGTCAGTTCAGCTTCCTGACCAATAAACACGCGGGAAACATACCGCTCATCGATGTTGGCTTCCAGGCGGTAACCGCCGATCACATCGATCAGGCCGAGTTGTTCGCCGCTCGATTTTGTCTGGCCTATCTCAAGGTCAAATGCGGAAAGTTTACCCCCGGCGGGAGCACGTACATACGCGTTCTGCATATTCCGCCGCAGCATGCGCAGATTTTCCTGCATCCGGTCCAGCGACCGTTTAATATCTCTTTTCTGGGTTTCCCGGGAGATCGAATCCAGCCGCTGCAATTCCAGTGAGATTTGCAACTGTTTTACGGTGAAATCAAAATCCCTTTCCGCATCTTCAAATTCCTGATCTGATATAACCGCTTCCCGGTGAAGCTTTACTTTTCGCTCAAAATCACGTTTCGCCTTGTCGATCTCATATTGCAACTGCACAATCTCTTTCTGACGTATGTATTTGTTCTGTTCCAGCGAAAGCTGTGTATTCTGCAGGTTATTGATCTCGGCAAGCATGCGGGTCTCCTGTTCCATATAGTTCAGTTCCATCGCCGTATTCAGCAATTTCAGCAAAGTATCCCCTTTCTCCACATAATCTCCATCCTCAGCATACAGCGCTTCCACTACCCCACCCTGGATGGCATCGATATGAAAAGTGTTCTTTGGAAACACCATCCCGTCAATGGGGATAAACTCCTGGAATTTCATTTGTTTTACTGTCGCAATGGTCAACTGGTTTTTGTTCACATACAATCTCGGAGATTTGTCCTTAATAAAGACCAGGTAAACCAGAAAAAGTGCGAAAAGTGAGATAGCCGAGATGGTGATCAATTTACTGTATGTCCATCTCTTTTTCTCAATTATCCGGTCCATACTATTGTTTTTTGGTCATGAACCTATTTCCAAATCTGTGCCACCAAATATTCGGAATTGATTTTCAATATATTAACACGCTTATCATTGGGATCATATACAAGTTGTGTTCATATTCGAACACTTTCTTGTACAGGATTGCACAGGAAAAACCGGTGAAATATTAGGTGCTTTTATGAGACCGCTCAGTTCAGGTCATTGAATAGAGTACCGGGCGGCTTGGTGTGGCGTCATTCTCAAACGGGGCGGTCTGGAGATCCAGCAGGTAGGTACCGTCAGCTATGTTATCCCTCACATAAACCAGTTCAGTGATTGTTGCCTGTAACCTGGGTGTATTGCTCAGGTCCCAAAATGCCTTATGGGCCAGTAGTTTACCCCCGTCATCCTCCCTGTCAACCGAAGGGAGATCGATCAACAGGTGGTCTATCCCTTTTTTCCTGAACAGGTGCGCCGCAGCTTCTGACAGGTAGGTAGGATTGGTACCGGAATAATTTCTGTTCAATTTATCCAGGCCATTGGGAAGGGTGCGGATGACAACCGCTTCAGGATGCTTTCCCTGCAAAGCAGCTTCTACCTGGTCTGCAGAGATGATACTGTCCTCACCCTTCATTTCGGGTTGAATACTGATCACTTCTGCTATAAATAAAAAATGTGTCAGTTGCCGGTTGACACTTTGTGCTTCCGGGGTTATATGTCCCAGGCATTCCGTATGTGTGCCATTCCCATGCGGGTTGAAGAAGATGTTGTTGAAATTGACTGAAGCACCGGCTTTTACACTGCCAGTCCAGTCACCCATAGTCACAGGCTCTACGCGTGTAGGAGCAACATGCCATGCTGTGACCTTATTTTTGGGACTATTTAATGGAATGGAAATATCGAGCGGTTTGGAAAAGTCCACCCGGAATGTCTGTCCGTTATGTTTGATTTCCGCGATCATTCTGTTTCTTCCCTGCCCAGCCATTTCTCCACATTGCCCTGCCAGATAAGTTCGAATTCGCGGCGGTTGATAATTCCCGTTTTCAGCGCCTCATCAATCACCTTTCCGGGATAAGAGTCCGGTACTGAATCCATTTCTCCCAGGGGATAGGGATCATCCATACCCGCCACAATTTGCGATGCTCCCTGTCTTTTTTTCAACAATTCGAAAG
>JARRQC010000124.1:0-19782 GCA_037382165.1 bacterium
CAGAAATACTGAAAGGCATACCGCGAAGCGCCAGTGCAGCCACCCCTCCTATGGCTGCCGTTGGAACGGTGATGTATATGAGCAGGGCATATTTGAAAGATCCAAAAGTCAGGTAAAGCAATACAAAAATCAGTAGTAGAGCCATGGGGACAGCTAAGGCCAACCGGTTCCTGGCTGCTTCGAGGTTTTCAAACTGTCCTCCATAACTTATGTAGTATCCTTCCGGAAGGTTTAACCCTTTATCAAGCCGTTGTTCTACAGCACTGATGTAAGAATCAATATCCCGGTTACGGACGTTAATCCCGATCGAAATCCTCCGTCTGGCGTCCTCTCGTGTGATTTGCATGGGTCCTTCTGAAATCTCCATTTCCGCTACCTCCGTCAATGGGATGATTCTTCCGTTCTCGGTGCTGAAAAACAATTTACCCAGTTCCAGGTTGTTTCGGAAATCACCTTTCAGCCGGACCGCAAGATCAAAACGGCGGTCCCCTTCATAAACAATACCGGCTACTTCACCGGCATAGGCCGTTCGTATGATGCGGTTAAGCTGTTCTATGTTCAGCCCGTAAAGTGCCATTTTATCACGTTTAAACCTAATCATCATCTGGGGGAGACCTTCGGTTTGTTCAACCCTGATATCGCCCGTTCCGGGTATGTCCCTGATCAGCTCTTTGGCAAGGTAGGCCTGCGTGACCAGCATATTGAGATCCTCACCGAATATCTTGATTGCTACATCGGTCTTAACGCCGGTCATCAGCTCATTGAACCTTAACTGGATGGGTTGTGTAAACTCAAACGTTGCCCCTTTGATCACATCCAGTGCTTGTTTCATTTTACCAACCAGCTCCTCACGGGATTTAGCACTCGTCCACTCCTTCCTGTCCTTCAGCAGGATCATGATGTCAGCATCTTCAACCGCCATGGGATCGGTAGGGACTTCCGCGGTTCCAATCTTGGATACCACATGGTTCACTTCAGGGAAATTATCCAGCAACACCTTTTCGGCCTTGGTAGAAGTCAGGATACTTTCATTCAAAGAACTGCCGGGTTTGATAGCCATTTGCATGGCAAGGTCCCCCTCTTCCAGTGTAGGAATAAATTCAGAACCCATCCTGCTGAATACCAGGATGGCTGCCAGAAACAAGACCACCGCTGCAGAAATTACCCAGTAGGGTATTTTTAGGGCAAATTCAAGAGTTGGCTGATACCATTTCCGCAATTGACCAACGATCCTGTCTGCCACCGAGGTATGCGACTTGATCTCCTTCTTAAGGAACAGGGATATCATCATAGGCACATAAGTCAGTGACAACAGCAGCGCACCCAATATGGCAAAGCTGACGGTCTGTGCCATGGGGATGAACATTTTCCCTTCGATGCCCTCCAGGGTGAGAATGGGTATGAATACAACCAGGATGATGAATACTCCGAATGCCGCCGAACTGATAATTCTGGAGGAACTGTTGATCACGATATCATCCATTTCATCTTTCGTGAGCTTCTTACCTACATGATGGGTAAAAATTCCACCACGATTACGGCTCCGTCTACCACTATACCAAAATCAATGGCACCGAGTGACATCAGGTTGGCGGATACACCAAACAGACGCATGAATATGAATGCAAAAAGCATAGCCAGCGGGATCACGGAAGCGACAATAAGACCTCCTCTCAGGTTACCCAGCAAAAGGATCAGTACGAAGATCACGATGAGCCCTCCTTCGATAAGGTTGGTACTGACTGTGCGGATGGTCTTGCCCACCAGTACCGAACGGTCGAGGTAAGGTTCGATATGAACACCTTCCGGAAGGGATTGCTGAACCTTCTCGACCCTTTCATGAACATTTTGAATGGCTTCAGATGAGTTTCCCCCTTTAAGCATCAGGGTAATACCCCCTACTGTTTCTCCTTTTCCATCCATGGTCATGGCACCGTAACGGGGAGGATAACCCCATTTCACTTCCGCCACATTTCGAATAAGTACCGGGTTGCCTCCGCGCCGTGCGATGACGATCGATTCGATATCCTCAGTGCTTGCGATCAATCCTTCGGTGCGGATATAAAAAGCACGCGGCCCCTTCTGGATATAACTGCCTCCCGAGTTCTGATTGTTCTTCTCCAGTGCGTTAAATACATCGCTGATCGTCAGTCCGAAATTTTCAAGGTCGATGGGGTTGACCGCTACCTCGTACTGCCGGAGATAACCACCGAAACTGCTCACCTCGATAATACCGGGAATACCTGATAACTGTCGCTTTACGATCCAGTCCTGTATGGTCCTGAGTTCCATCGGATCGTAATCCTCTCTGTAATCCGGATCTACCTGCAGGGTATATTGATAGATCTCACCCAGGCCTGTAGTGATGGGCATCATGGTGGGTGTGCCCAAGTCTGCAGGGATTTCCATGGCTGCCATGCTGATCTGTTCATCCACAAATTGCCTGGCATCGAGAATTGGGACCTTGTCCTTAAAGACAATTGTGACCACTGACAAACCGAAGCGGGAAATGGACCTGATCTCCGTTACATCGGGTATGTTGGCCATGGCCATTTCCACCGGGCTGGTGATAAATCTTTCCACCTCCTGTGCGGCAAGGGATGGGGAACTGGTAACCACCTGGACCTGGTTGTTCGTGATATCCGGTACTGCATCAATCGGGATATTCCGCATGGAATAAATACCACCAAGTGCCATCATCAGCACGAGCAACCCGATGATGAATTTATGCTTTACTGAAAATGCAATGATCCTGTTGATCATTTGTGTTCTGACTTTTTGTCCCCGAGGACATTAAAGACTTACAAAGTAATTAATTATTTATCTGATTTGAAGAACGGGGCGCTTATTTAGAATTATTTCTAAGAGGGCACATGGAAAGGAAGTCCGGGATAAATATTACGCCCGACTTTCCTGCCTGACTTTGTGTATAAAAGGAATGCCGAAAATAAAAGAGTTGATGGAAAGTATCTCATCACAGGTATATCTCTTTTGATCCGGTACAATTGCTGATCTTTTTCAATTTATGTGCCCATTTGGCGATTTAAAACCATAAAAGGTACATTTGCAAAAATTGAATTGAAATGAACTGGAGAAAATCCATCATCAGCGTCCTTGTGGTGATCCTCCTTTTGGCAGGAGCCCTGTCGCTTAATTATTTGTTTTCCTCTTTTGGAAAAGAACCGAAAGAACGTAACCGGTCGGATGTCAAGTTATTTGTGAAAACGGAAAAAGTCGCTTACAGCAACAACACGGCAATCATCACAGAGATGGGAAGATTGGCATCACAGCAAACGGTAAATCTCAGCGCTGAGGTTCAGGGACAGATCATACAGGGTGATGTATCGCTGCGTGTGGGTACGAGTTTTAAGAAAGGGGATCTATTGGTAAAGATCTTCGATGAAGATGCAAGAAATAACCTGAAAGCCAGTAAAAGCCGTTTTCTCAATTCTATTGCCGGTATATTGCCGGATATCAAGATCGACTATCCGGAGAGTTTTGATAAATACATGAAGTTTTTCAATGATGTAAAGATCGATGAACCCTTACCCCCGCTGCCCAAAACGGATTCGGAGAAAGAGAAAGTATTCCTGGCAAGTCGCAACATCCTGAACGATTACTACAGTATCAAAAGTGCCGAGGTCAGGCTTTCACGCTATAAGGTCTATGCTCCCTTCGATGGTACTTTCACAAGTGTATCCTTGGAGCCTGGTTCTGTCGCGAATCCTGGTGCACGCATCGCCTCTATGATCAGGACAGATAAGCTGGAATTGGAGGTTCCCGTGAGATCGGATGATGCATACTGGATCAGTGAAGGTGATAAAGTAACAGTCAGTACCCGTGACAGGCATGCCACATGGAACGGTAAGGTGGCCCGTAAATCGAATTTTATGGATCCCAATTCACAAACCATTACAGTTTATGTATCCCTGACCCATGAAAAGGGTAATCCTCTTTATCAGGGCCAGTATCTGCGGGCAGAATTTTCTGCTATAAAGCTGGATCAGACCATGAAGATCCCCAGGAATGCCGTTTTCAATAAAGACCGGGTATTTACCGTAGAAGACGGTAAACTCAGGGAGCAAAAGATCGATATTAGAAGAATCAATGAAACTACCATCCTGTTTTCCGGTCTGCCAGAGGGCCTCGACCTTGTCGTGGAACCGCTTGTCAATGCCCGGGAAGGTTTAACTGCTGAAATATTGAATTGAACATGAGAAGATTAATAGCCCTTTTCATCAAATATCCTTTTTATGCCAATATCATTCTGTTCATCATTCTGGTGATCGGAATGTTCAGTTTCAGTTCCATTAACCGTTCCTTTTTTCCTGAGTTATCTGAAAAGTTTATAAACATTACAGTTTTCTATCCCGGTGCCTCACCCAAGGAGATGGAGGAGGGGATTACCATACGGATCGAGGAGGCACTCAGGGGTATTGCGGGTATCAAGGAAGTGACCAGTACCTCTTCGGAGAACTTTAGCAGTGTTCAGGTAGAGATCACGGGTGAATATGATATTGATGAAACCCTGATGGAGGTGAAGAATGCCGTCGACGGGATCCCTTCTTTTCCGGTGGATGCCGAACGCCCCATTGTCAATAAGCAGCGTTCCACGACCTTTGCCGTTTTTATGGGGCTCACGGGCGATGTGGATATGCTTACCCTGAAGGAGTATGCCAACGAAATAGAGTATGACCTCTATTTATCGGGTATCATGTCACAAATTACCCTGAGCGGTTTTCCCGAATTGGAAATCTCTGTTGAAATACCGGAGGAAAACCTCAGAAGGTACAACCTGAGCTTTAGTGAGGTTTCGAGAGCCATAGCTCAGAATAACCAGGACATTTCCGGCGGGCAAATCCGTTCCGAAAAGGAGGAGATCATGATTCGCAGCCGTTACCGCACGGTTGAACCTGAGGAGATCGAACAAATCATCATCCGGGCCAACCCGGACGGGACCTACCTCAGGATCGGGGATGTGGGTACGGTGAAAATGACTTTTGCAGATGTGGCCAGCACCTCCCTGATGAACGGCAAGCCCAGTGCCTCCATACGCGTCTTCAAGTTGCCGGAAGAAGACCTGGAAGCCATCTCCAATTATTGCAATGAATATGCCGATAACTGGAATGCTGTACATGAGGATGCCAAGCTTCATGTAACCTATGATTTCCTGGAAATGCTGAAAGCCAGGCTAAACCTGCTTTACAAGAACGGGGGGATCGGGTTGCTGCTCATTTTCGTGACCTTAGGGCTTTTTCTGAGCCTCAGGTTATCGATCTGGGTGGCCATTGGCATACCCGCTTCTTTCGGTGCCATGTTCATCCTGGGTTATTTTTACGGGATCACTGTGAATATGATCTCCCTCTTCGGGATGATCCTTGTTGTCGGTATTCTTGTGGATGACGGGATTGTGATCGCCGAAAATATCTATACCCACTTCGAGAAGGGTAAAGCCCCAAGGAAAGCAGCTTTGGATGGTACCATGGAAGTACTTCCGGCTGTGCTCACCTCTGTAACGACAACTATCGTGGTTTTCTCCGCGCTCTTCTTTATCAAGGGCAGGATGGAATTCATGTATGAAATGGCATTTGTCGTGGTTTTCAGCCTGGGATTTTCCTTGCTTGAGGCTTTCTTCGTGCTGCCCGCGCACCTGGGGAGCTCCTGGGTCCTCAGGCGCAATGTCAGGCAGAATACCGGGAAGAAAATAAGGGATGCCCTGGACAGGGTTCTCTTTTTTATGAGGGAAAAAATGTACGGAAAGACCCTCCGCTTTTTCATCAAGTGGAAATATGTTGTGATTTTCCTGCCGGTCTTTTTGATCATTATCACCGCGGGACTTTTTAGCGGGGGCTTTATTAAGGCCACTTTTTTCCCGGCTATCCCTTTTGACCAGTTCAATGTGGATATTGCCTTCAAACCCGGATCGGGAGAAGCACAGACCCTGGATTACCTGAAAATGGTTGATGATGCTATCTGGGAGGTGAATGACGAATTCATGGAAGAGCTGAATGATACCAGTGATTTTGTCAACTACTCTTTCCTTTCAACCGGGTCTGCTTTCAACGGGCTTGAAAAGGGATCACATGCGGGTAATATTTTTGTGTTGCTTCGCGACCTTGAAAATAGCGGTACTTCCAGCTACGAAATCGTCCGAAGGTTACAGGAAAAGATAGGTGAAATTCCACAGGCTGAAAAGTTCACGATACAGGGCAGGGCAACTTTCGGAACTCCTATTTCGGTCAGTCTGCTGGGGAAAAACGAAGAACAGCTCAATATGGCCAAAACAGACCTTATGCAGAGTCTGAAGCAAATTGAAGAATTAAACAATATTGCTGATGTGAATCCTGCCGGCATGCGGGAGGTACGGCTGGAACTTAAACCGCTGGCCTATTTTCTGGGCTTTTCACAGGCTTCCCTGACCGCACAGGTTCGTCAGGGTTTCTTTGGAGGACAGGCCCAAAGGCTGCAGCATGGGAAAGATGAATTGCGCGTTTGGGTTCGGTATCCAAAAACTGACCGGATCAACCTGGGGCAACTCGAATCGATGCGGATCAAAACTCCCATGGGTGAATATCCCCTTTCGGAACTGGCCGCCTACACCATAGAACGCGGCCCTGTGAATATTCAGCATTACAACGGTTCGCGGGAGATACGGGTGGATGCCAATGTGGTAAGTTATGATACGCCAATCATACCGATACAGGAAAAAATTGAAAATCAGATCATGCCTGAGCTGTTGTCACGATATCCCGGAATCGATGTAGCCTATCTCGGACAAAAAAAGGACAGCGATGAAACGATGGAACAGATCAGGAAGTTTTTCCTGCCTGCTTTTTTGCTGATGTTTCTGATAATTATCATCCATTTTAAGTCGCTCATACAGGGATTTATCATCATTCTCATGATCCCCCTGGCCTGGATTGGTGCCATATGGGGACATGGTGTAGAAGGTGTGCCGGTTTCCCTATTAAGCGTATGGGGGATGCTCGCCCTTTCCGGGGTAATCATCAACGATGCCGTCGTATTCCTGTCCAAGTACAATGCATTGCTGCTTGAAGGCATTAAGGTTAAGGAGGCTGTCTACCAGGCAGGGATCGCCCGTTTCAGGGCCATCGTATTGACGACGATCACAACGACTGTCGGGCTTTATCCGATCATCTTTGAGCGGAGCTTCCAGGCCCAGTTCCTTCGACCGATGGCAGTAGCTCTTGCCTATGGCGTGCTTGTAGGTACCGGGTTTATACTGGTCTTTTTTCCGGTACTTATCCTTGTTGCCAACGATATGAAGCGATACTGGCGTTATTTGAGAAACAGGATTAACCTGTGGGTGTTGAAAGGAGATGCCAAGCGAACAGTACCACCAAAAATTCAAACAAGGCTTTCGCAGGTGCCCTCCCGCGAAAGTGTCGAAGTGGCAATCGAACATAGCCGGCGTACCATTGAATAAGCGTTGAAGTGATGAGATTTGACATGATTCAGTTGAAGAGAAGTTTTTTTATCATTATCCTGCTGATCTTCGTTGGCAGGGTTGCGGCACAGGAACCACTTACCCTGGGAGATGCGATCGTAAGGGGGCTGGAAAATAATTTTGATATCCGGATCTCCAAAGAGGAGTACAACATCGCAAGGCTAAACAATCATCCGGGTACTGCTGGCCGCCTGCCCTCCGTTGAGGTAGGGGTGAATAACAGCAATCGTTATGGTAATAGCCCGATTTTCAATCCAAATACTTTTGAATTCGGACGGAACGAACAGAAAGTCGATGTGTTGACTCCTTATGTAGAGCTCCGTTGGCTTCTCTTTGACGGGTTCTCGGTGTCTATGAACAAAAACAAGTTGGAATTGCTGGAACATTTTTCCAATGGATTATCCACCATCGTTATCGAAAATACCCTACAGGCCATCATCCTCGGGTATTATTTTGCCTTACTGGAGATCGAAAGACTGCAGGTTTTGAGGGAAGTAAAGGAACTTTCCGGTGACCGTTTTCAATATGAGATGTTACGAAAGGATATAGGCACTTCCGTCACCTTCGAAGTCTTGCAGGCAAAAAATTCGTTTTATAGTGATTCCACCAATTTTCTGTTACAGGACAATTTTGAAAAAGCTCAACCCAACACCTACCTTTACAATATCTACGGGAATTTCTCCCTGAGCTTTAATCTTTACAATGGCGGAAATACACGCCGTGCCATTGAGCAGGCAAGGATCAATGAGAAGATCGGAACCCTTGAAATTGCCCAGTTGAAGCAAACCCTGGAAAACCTGCTGGTCAACCAATATGAACTCTATGGGATCCGAAGGCAACTGCTGGAAGTGGCGGAGGTAAACCTGGCCAGTGCACGCCTGAACCTGGAAATTGCCACGGAAAAATACCGTAACGGAACCATCAACTCCTTTAATTTCAGGGATGTACAATTGATATTTCTGAATGCTTCAGCCAACAAGCTGAATGCTGTATATGATCTCATCGACAGTGAAACCGAACTGCTTCGCTTAACGGGAGGGATACTTGTTGAACAGTGAGTCATTCAGCAAAACGCAAAAACCGAAACAAAATGAAGAAACGAATCCTGTTTGTTTGCCTGGGAAATATTTGCCGTTCTCCCAGTGCAGAAGCCGTCTTCAAGCATCAGTTGGAAAAAAAGGGTCTTGCCGGGAAATTTTTCGTTGATTCTGCCGGGACGAGTGCCTGGCATGCCGGTGAAAAAGCCGATGCTAGGATGAGTCGACACGCCAAAAAAAGGGGAATAGAACTCACCTCCATCAGCCGACAATTCATCCCTGATGATTTTGATCGCTTTGATTACATCATCGCCATGGACAGGGAAAATATGGAGGAACTACGGAGGGCGGCCAGGAATCGGCAGGATATGGAAAAGCTGTACTATATGACAGATTTTTCAAAAAAATTCAAGTACAACCATGTACCGGATCCTTACTATGGTGGGGAGGATGGATTTGAGCTTGTCCTGGACCTGCTGGAAGATGCCACAGTAGGATTCCTTGAATCGCTCTCAGAGAGTTAAAGTGCCGAAACCCAATTGCACAGCAGTTCAACTGCTTCCACGGATTCTGCACAATGTTTTTTCAAAAAAGTATCGTCCAGGTCCTTTTGTTGCTCGTAGCACTTCATTCCTTCCTGCAGCGCCTTCGTCCCGTCAAAGTTTACATAGGCGAGCCGGGCGGTCAATTCATATTTCGGCCTGCCAAAGTCCCTTCCCGGTAAGATGGCTACACCGGTGTCCTCAAGGATCTTTTCACACAATTCATCACTTGTTTTGATGTTGAGTTTCCAAATCTTCTTGTTCAACGGGCTGAAATCAGGAAAAAGGTAAAACCCTCCACGGGGAAAGACCACCTTCAACTTATGCGCTTCGAGCATCCCATGCAGTTTTTTTCCAAGCGACCCAAGTATCATCCTTACGACATGTAAATACCTGTTGAGTTCTTCATTATCCTGAAATCCCTTAATGGCAGCATGTTGTATAGGTGCCGAGGTGGAAGTGAAGGTTTCACTTGCAATGACCGACATGGCATCTGAAAGCCATCTCAGGCATTCCGGGAAGACAAACATACCCAGTCGCCATCCGCCGGCACCACACCATTTGCTTAAACCACTGCTGAGGATAGTCCCTTCAGGATAATAAGGAACGATCGACTGATGATCACCCTGGTGGTGGAGTTTTCCGTAAATTTCATCTGAAAGGATGATCAGTTTGTATTTTCTGGCTACTGTGGCCAGTTGTTTGAGTTCATCAACCGTATAAGTTGCCCCGGTTGGATTGGAGGGATAATTCAATATTACGATCCGTGGTCTGCCGGGATCCGATTCACACAGTTTCTCGATCTGAAAGGGCATGAGTCGCCATTTATTTTCGGGATGGGTGTGCAGAAAATGAATTCTCCTTCCTATGATCTTTGCCTGCGGCGCATAGGAGACCCAGGCAGGGGTAGGTATGATAATATCACCATAATAGGCCAGCTGCAGGATAAACATCAGTTCCTTGGAACCGGGCCCTACGAGTATATCCTTTGGATCACATGCAATCCCAAATTCCTGCATATGTTGCTCGGCGATGGCCTCGCGCAATGCATACAACCCTCTGACCGGAAGGTAATCTTTCTGATGCGCATTCTCCTTCAATGCTTTTTCAAGAACATCTGGCACCGGAAAAGGCGACTGCCCCAATCCCATCTTATATATTTTTCTCCCTTTCTTGATGAGTTCATCAGACCTTTCATTAATGGCGACGGTTGCTGATGGAGATAGCCCCCTGACATTGAGATTGAGTTGTACATCAGGAGCACCGGTGCAATCGAAGTCCTTTTTTCGTTTGCCCTGTTTTGTCTTCATGGTTTAATAATAATCTACATTCACTCCCGGTTTCTCTGCTTTGAACTTTTCAATATTCTTGGTACTTATGGAAGTCCTGTAGCATTTAATTTCCTTCAGGTTATCCAGTTCCTCAGCACCTTTCAGATTCCTTACCGTTGTATTGTTGATGAAGAGGTTTTCAAGATTTGTCAACCCTTCAATCCCTTTCAGTTTTTTAATTTTTGTACCTGCAATATTGAGTGTCTTGATCCAGGAGAGGTTTCCGATGTCACTGAAGTCCTCAATGGGTGTATTTTCCAGATTCAACATTTTGAGGCTTTTGATTTCTGCAATGCCGGCAAGCGAATAAATAGGATTATTGGGTAAATTCAGTTCCTCCAGGTAAGGCAATTTACGGAGGGGAGAGATATCGTCTACCCTTGTATTGCTTACCGTCAGCTTCTTGAGATTCAAAAACTTTTGAAGGGGTGCAAGGTCGCTGATACCGTCCTGGTCTGCTACGGTCACCTGGGTCATATTTACAAGCTTTTGCAAATGCTCGCCGTCAAACTCATCTAAATCCATTTGAGCCATTAATACATCCTGCCAATCAGAACTTAGCCCGTTCCACCAGTCTTTCAAGGCCTCGCTCTGGTAAATTACCAGGCAATTTGGTAAAATTTCCCTCAGCTGCAATACGTTTTCCTGGCCAACATGTGTACTGTCGCAATAAACAGACTGCAGATTGGTATTGCCTGCTAAAGGAAGAAGATCCTGGATTTCCGTGCGCTCACAATGAATTTCATGGAGATTGCTCAGATTTTGCAGGGGATCAAGGGTATTGACACCAGTACCGTTTATATTTAACATCTTAAGATTGTTCAGGCTTCCAAGCGGTTCAATCTCAGTAACACCGGTATTTTCCAGGTTGATACTTTCGAGCCGGTGCATCATCCGTAACGGTTCCACAGACCTGACATCCTGTCTGCCGGATAAATCGACACTTGTTTGCTTGATGATCTCATGCAATTGTTCGGTGGTAATGGTATCTCCAATATCCATCTTCTCTCTTACAATAGAATTATAGACAGCGGGCAGTTCATTCCACCATTTTTCTAGTTCGGATGTATTGTAGATGACCAGGCAACCCGGATTAGCTGCCATAAACTGACCGGCAATTGCTGCATTTACACCACTGTTATCACAATAGATGAATTTCAGGGAGGATTTACCAGTCAGCGGATCGAGCCTGCTTATCCGGCTTGAATTGGCCTGAAGTACCGACAGCATATCAAGGTTCTTTAACGGATCAAGCCTGGTTACATAGGTTTCACTAATGTTCAGGCTTTGCAGGTTTTCTATTTTGCCCACCGCACTCAGGTCAGTGACTGAAGTGGCTGAAAGATCCAGGTCAGATAATTTGGTAAGAGATGCCAGGGGACTCAGGTCGCTGATGTCGAGTCCGGAAAGATTCAATTGGTTCAGTTCATCAAGTTGTGAAAGTGCTTCAATATCCTTCACTTGAGTATATCCTATGTTCAGCTGGTTCAAGTTCCGCAAATTACCCAATACCGTTATTTCATGGAGTGGTGCATGACTGCAGTCCAACTCCCTGAGCCGGGATGCGAATCGGAGCGGTTCAAGGGTCATGATTCCTGAATGGCTGCCATGGATCATTTCAAGCTTGTTCAGGTTCCTTAACGGGGTCAGGTCGCTAATCGTTGTATTGGAAAAATCAATGGCTACCAGATCGGTAAGTTCAGTGACGGGTTTCAGGTCGTGAAGATCCCGGTTACCGCTGATGTTAAGGGCTTTTAGGCTTACGAAATTCCTCAGGTGCTGGTAGATGATCTGCATATCAACAGGAATGGTATCAAAGACCTTAAGGTAATGAATGGTAGTATCAACCGTAAAGGATTCCGGAAGGGTGGTGGAGTCGGGAAGCAGCTGCAGGGGTAAGGTATCCCCCTGGTGTACCACCAGCGTATCCAGACGCAGATCCTCTTTCCACCGGCTGCTGACAAAACTGCTGTCTCCGAAGGAGAGGATCTCCCAAAATGCTATGGTGTCGAATTCGGTAGGGGCATCGGTTGTTTCAGGAAATCTGGGTTGGTAAAAGAAGATACTGTCACCAAAAAACTTGCGCCAACTTTCCGACAAATTTTCCCACCAATATTTCAATTCCGCACTGCGATCCGGTTTGGTAGTGTACAGACTTGCGATTTTCAGGTCCTTCTGGACCGGGTCCAGGTTCACTTCCATATAGCGTAACTGGTTGTTGTTGATGCTGTCACAGACCTGCCCTTTATCATTGACCAATTGTTCCACATTATTGACCTCGAAAGCAAAGGATACTTTTCTGAAGAAAAAGACAATATCCTTCAGATAGGCCTGTACATCCTTATTTAATGCCATTTCACGGTTTGGATCAAGGTCATCCTCCACCTGGGTCTCATCGCTCTGAAACATTTTTAAATAGCTTTCATTGATGATAATATCCTTATCAGCGGGTGATTGTTCCGGATCGCCGAGGAAATTGACCGTACCTTCCAGGTATTTGACCAGTTGAAGCGTCTGTTCTTTATAATCCTCCAGTTCTTTGGCAGTCAGCTCTGCCGTTTCCTGACCAAAGATCCCGGGTGAAGAAAAGAAAAGTATACAAAGCGTGATCAGGGTAAATCTTTTGAGGCACATAAATGATAGGATTTGATCAATTCTTTCTTTTCTTTTTCATTAACATAGATCAGGTTTGAGATGAGCCAACCCGAATTGGTATCGGACCGGTTAAAGTAGGAAAGCTCACAATACCAGCCGGGGATCTGGAAGAAATGAAACTTTACGTCATCTATATGTTTGAATTCCAGCTTGCCGGTTTTCATTTGGTAAAAGAAGAGCGACAGGTAATCGGGTCGGTAATTTTTCGATGCATAATATTGGATCTGCTCAGGTCTTTCCAATGCTTTGTGGAGATTCATAAAATCCAGTTCATGGCTCATGGGATGCAGGAAAAATTTTACCTGTTCTGCAGAATCCGGAGCTTTGAAGAGGCTGGGAAAATAACTGTACCATGCATTACTGATGACCCACTTGGAACCAAGTTTTTCCTGTTCCAGAGTTAAATACAGGATGATATGCACTTCAGCCCCATCGGCGAGGAAGGTGGTGGCTACTTCGGCATACCAGTTTTTATCCAGGAAATTAAGATAAATCGCGCTATCCTCCCTTGTTACGTCATCAACGAAATATTCTTTGAGCTTGCTGGAAGTGCGCGGATTAGACTTATCAAACATACCCGGAAGCAGCTTTTTTCTCAGCTGGTTATCATGGTACCTTTCATCAGTCTCGGCCAGTGTTTTCCCATATTGGTCTTCCTCCATGTTGAATCGCTTCACGAACTGCCCCACCTGTTTGTTCATGGTATATAGAATGGTTTCATCCTCGGAAAATCCATTCATAGAATGCTGCTGGGCGTGAATGAGATCGGTGGAGATGAACAGGAGCAGGAAAAACAGTATTTTTTGGAAGTCAATCATATGTGAAATCGGTGGTTAAAATTAGTCTATTCCTAAAAACGAAAACCTTTACAGTAAATTATTATATGATAGCAAATCGATTGGTTTTACCCTTCAAAATCCTTTTTACAGTGAAAGCCGCCCCTGCTGGTGGCTGGTGGGACGGCTTTCATCCTGGTATATATTAATTCCCTCTACAAAACCAGGCAAGGGATGATTCAGTTTTACTCAGAGGGTTGTTTCCTTGACACGGATGTCACCGAGCAGAACATCCCAGAAACCGATCAAACGGCCACCGATCTGGGTTTCCTTGCGTTTGACATAAACTGTAATATCCTTTTTGGTCGTATCCTTATAGATCAGGTTACCCTCTTTATCATAACCCTTGAATTTCTGGAAAATGGTAATCACCCCGACATAGGTTCCGTCGGGCTGACGCTGCAGGTCGCTCACGTATTCAATGTTGTACCATTCGATTTCAACCTTATTGTAGTTTAAACGCATCAGCCTTTCAAAGTACTGGCGAACTTCGTAATAGTTGATTTCCTTACGGTTAAGTGAAGAAACGCCTACCTCGCTGCCTGTCATGAACAGTTCTTCCGCGCGGTCGATCACCCGGTTGGCTTCACTCCAGGGGGTATTCTTGTCACCAATGATGCTTACATATTTGCTCAGGTCCCTGACTTTTTCCAGGGCAAGCGAGTCCACAGCCTGTTTACGTTCCGGACTGAGGTTATCCTGGGCCATAGCCGTGAGCCCCATCGCTGCCATTAATATGATGATGAATGATATTCTTTTCATGGTTTACCAGTTTTTAAGTAATTCCAATTCGGTGATCTTTCCCATTCCATCGCGTTTCACCGAATATACTTTGTAATTATAATTTTTGGTGTCTTTCAGCAGGTTCAGGAAATTGACAGCGGTTGTCGGGCGGTCATAATCGTTGATATTGTCCGCCTGGCTGATGATGATCAGAACGGGTGTGTCAGGGCTGGCAAATTGCTGCAATACCTGGCTGATCTGAACATTAGCCGCATCAATCGAAGAAGCGGTTGCAATACCCTTGAGCTGGTTTTCAAAGGCTGCATATTTGGATTGCTCTGCTTTCCTTCGTGCCTCTTCTTCCCGTCTCAGGCGTTCTTCTTCTGCTTTCCTGTCTGCCTCAGCCTGAAGTTCATTGATCTTCTGTTCAGCCTGCGTGATGAGCTGCCGGATCTCTTCGTCATCGAAATTTTCAGCTTTTATTTCAGCTACCCGGTCGCGCTGTTCTTCAAGACTCCATCCACTTGTGCCATCAATGATGGCATTCAGGTCTTTTTTGGCTTGATCTACCTTTTTA
The DNA here is from genome assembly GCA_037382165.1 of bacterium. Classification (GTDB taxonomy): domain Bacteria; phylum Bacteroidota; class Bacteroidia; order Bacteroidales; family F082; genus JAADID01. The sequence continues at coordinate 15,170 of JARRQC010000124.1, forward strand.
GCGTAGGCCGCAGCAGCCTGTTCCGCTGCCAGTTTCTTTTTACTTTTACAACTGGATGTACCCCCCGCGGCGATTGCTGCGACGAGCAATATCATTACCAGTCTTGATACCATGTTAAGCTTGTGCTTCATTCTTTGATTGGATTTTACGATTGCTTCTGAAAGAAGTTAAAAAACGGTCGTTTAATAAGAATGCAAAAGTATTGAAAAAATTGCACAACCTTTGTGAAAATAATGGGTTTGCAGGCATTATTAAGGTTTGTTAAGCATTTATATGTAAGGATCCGGAGAAAAGAGGATTTCAATTATAAATACCTCCTTCGTTGACGATGAAACATTATACCATTCCCGTCTTCATACCAGAATTGGCCTGTCCATTCCGGTGTGTTTTCTGCAACCAGTTCAAGATAACCGGAAAAGAGAAGGTGCCTGGTGATGAACAGATTATAAATACTGTAGAGGATTATCTGTCCTCATTCAAATCGACAGACAGACGGGTTGAGCTTGGTTTTTTCGGGGGCAGTTTCACCGGGCTGCCTTTGGAACAACAGGAGCATTATTTAACATTGGTTACCCCCTACATCCTGTCTGGGAAGATTTCAGCCATCCGCCTGTCGACAAGGCCGGACTACATTACAGAAGAGGTTCTGGATCTTCTTCGGAAAAATAATGTGGGTACGATTGAGCTTGGGCTTCAGTCGTTGGATGAAGAGGTCTTGAAAAGATCCAGGAGGGGACATACTGTTCCCCAATCATGGGAAGCAGCTCGAAGAATACGAGAGGCCGGTTTTGATCTGGGACTCCAGATGATGATCGGATTGCCTGGAGACAGCCTGGAAAAGCACGCAATACGGCAGAAGGGATCATACAGATGGGCGCTACACAAACCAGGATATATCCCGCCCTGGTCATTCGTGACACAACATTACATGACTGGTTCCGTGAAGGAAAATATGAACCGCTGACTTTGGAAGAAGCCATCCACTGGTCAAAAGAACTCATCCTTTTGTTTGAACAGTCCGGAGTAAAGCTGTTGGCAGGATCATTTTCGTGAGGTGAAAATTCAGGGCGATCCCTCAATCATTCAGCGCAATAACTTCCTATACCATTTATATGCATGATCTCACCAAAGAACATCCGGTGATAATCCTTTTGAGGATAGTTCTTTTCGATGGTATAATCGACGAATTGGTCAGGTTTGAAATCATCCCAGTACACTTTGCGGCACTCCACCACCAGTTCTGCCTCCTCAAATGCCGGTGCATCAATCTTTTCTGCACGACAAGCCGTCAATCCTGTTTCTTGCAACTTATTCCCGTTACGTCCTGATCGGGTCCCCAGTAAAACCAGGTCTCGCTTGTGCTTCCTTCCAAATGCGGAAAGTGTGAAGGAATCGTAATTGTTCATGAAATTAAAAGTGTACCTGACAGGCCTGACCACCACCATCGCCATGGGTTTATTCCACATGATCCCAAAATATCCCCACGCCACGGTCATGGTATTGAAGTGGCCTTTTTCGAAATCCCCACTGGTTAACAAAAACCATTTGTTTTTCCAGAGGTCATTTATTCTGACAATAAAATCCTTTGGTTCAATTGTTTTCATGATGAACTCGAAGTCGACATGCCACTGTTTTATCAGTCATCAAAAGTAGTAAATGGGATCCCTGCTACTTTCCCTTGAGCAGGCCGGCGATCACGAGCAATATGATCGCACCTGCGACGGCGGTGATGATCGCGCCGAGAAGTCCTTCACCAAAGAAACTGCCAAATAGCCAACCGCCAATCAGGCCACCGACTATACCGATAACAATGTTCCACAACAATCCGTAGCCTCCACCCCGGAAAATGAGTCCTGCAAGCCAGCCGGCAACTGCTCCGATAAGTAAAAAATAAAGAAATTCCATAATTTAATTCTTAGTTACGGATGTAAAAATATTTAATCCTTATGTAGTAATAGATAGCTATGAAATAGTTTTTCAGATAGTTATCAACTTTTTTCCGTCTTTAAGCAGTGCAGTTAACTGCTGACCCCAGTATTTGACATCCACGCCCAGATCTTTTAGTATATTTTCCACGCCGAGGTCACTGGCACAAGCTTTACAAGCTTCAATCCGTATTCCAGAAGATAATAGCTCCTTTAATTTTAACTGAATCAGTTCATCATGTCCAGCAAGGCGGGCTGAAGCACCCCAAATGATCAGGGTGACCTCCTGCCACCAGCCTAATTTCTTTGCATTTAACGCATACATGTAAACCATTTCATCAAATGTGTCAACATCACTACTGGTCCAAAGGATGTAAAGATGGTCGTCAGATGGCATATCATTGTTTTTGATTAAAGACCAATTGTATAGTAAGGATTTCCGGGCGGTTTACAGTTCGAATGGGTGGTCCCCATCCTCCTGCACCACTGGAAACATAATAGTGTGTATTTCCTTTTTTCAGGTAACCCCAACTCAACTCATAGATCATTTTTGTGATATAATTGAACGGCCACAATTGCCCGTGATGTGTATGTCCTGAAAGCTGAAGATCAACATGGTTCTCAGCCGCCTGGTTCAATTTAAAAGGTTGGTGATCAAGCAGTATGACAGGTTTTGTGGTATCAACATCAGCCATTATTTCTGCCAGTGATTTGCGCTGATGATGGGTAAACTGATTAATTGTCAGGTCTTCCCTGCCGACAACATAAAAGCTGTCATGGATCAATATTGCGGTATCACTTAATACATTTACGTTATGATCTTTTAGATAGGCCTTGGCTTTTCTTACCCCCCCTATATATTCATGGTTCCCGGTCGAAGCATAGACACCATATTTGGCTTGCAGGCTGGTGAGTTTTTCGCCCACATTGGATTTGATCACCGGGGCAATATCTTCATCTATAATATCTCCCGGAATGAGGATAATGTCAGGATGAAGATCATTGACACGTCGAACAATACGTGACATATGTCTTTTTTCTATGGTGGTCCCCAGGTGAATATCTGACATGGCAACGATGTTCAGCGTGTCGAGCTGTCCACCCGATTTTTGAAGTTGCAAGGTCAATTTCCTGACCTTTGGGAACCAGGTGTTCAAATGCCCTAAACCTACAATCAGGAGTGATAAAGACAGGACCACCACACCAACAATTCGCCGGGTTTGTTGTGGATCCCGGGTTATAAAATCCGGGAAAAATCCGATAAGGCTATTGAAAACCCTGATGATATCAATTAGCAGGATCTGAAGTAAAAGGTAAACCATGATGCCCAGCCAGAAGGAGCCAATCCATATCAGCGTGGCGGTGAACCAGTTTACAGAAAGGCGTTCAAGAAATCTGCCGGCAACGAATGAAAGCGCCAGCAGGGAGACCATGATGACCACCCAGGTCCTCCACCGTGAACCCTCAGGAAACATCATCAATCCGCGGTAGATAATATAGTAATTTATCGCCGCGTAGATGGTAAAAACTATACTGAAGAAAACGGCGAAACGCATGGCATTCATAAGTAAAACATCAACCGGCTTTATTTTTATTTGCCAGTCGTTTTTTCATCATGGGAATACTGATAAACAGGAAAAGCAAAGTAATGGAAAGCGGTCCGAAAACTGTCCACCAGAGTGATTTGTCAATGGCCAGGGCAAACAGGAATAACCCCCACCAGAAAAGCATTTCACCATAATAGTTTGGATAATCCAGATAACCCCAGAGTCCGGAATTCATTCTTTCTGCTTTATTTTTGCGCGTCTTTAAAAAGTGTCTCAGCTGATCATCCGCTATTTTCTCAAGATAGATCGCGCTGAGGGTGAACAGAAAAGCAATGACAGCCAGCCACGATTCAAACCAGGAAACATCTGAATACATGGTATAATAGACCGGTACCAGGCCAAGGAAAACAAAAATGGTGGGCACAAGGTGCAGACCAAGAAAACTTACAGGCCAGTACATTTTACCGCTTTTATTTCTGAAATCGACGTATCGCCAGTCTTCATCACCGAAGCCATCCCAGCGGAGTATCCAGTTCCATGTCAGTCTTACGCCCCAAAAAACAACCAGGATCCAGATGATCTTGAATACAAAATCAGTCTGCGGGGAATTGTAGAGCCAATACAGAACAATGAAGATAGGCGCAGCACTCCAGTATGGATCGTAAACGCTGGTATTGTTTTTGATCACACTGAAAATGAATACGACGATGGTAGCCACCAGGTCAGCCAGGGCGGTTTTCCACAACACATCGGTTATGGGCGCGTACCGCAAGGTAAGAATGGCTGCCAGCAACGCAAGAAGGTATACCAAAAGTATGTATAGCAAATCCCAGACTTTCTGTTTCATCTTTTGTGATTTTGCCACAAAGGTCTGTAAAAAATTTACAAGCAAACGTGCGTCTTGTATCATTAATTAAAATCACCGCCGGAAACCTTACAAATAGTTGATCAGGATGGCTATTTTTGAAGACATTAATTCGATGAAGCCTGTCATACTTGCCGATAGCCTGATACCTCCGCAGGCGCTAAAAGCACTTTCAGGATACGGGGAGGTCACAACCGTATTATCAAAACGGATCGTTTACCGGGGCATATCGGGTCATCCCGACATATTTTTTTGCCAGACCGGTAATGGCCTGGT
>JARRQC010000125.1:0-18733 GCA_037382165.1 bacterium
TTTGTAATGGAATAACCGGCTTTGCTTTGTCTCCGCTGCACATTTCACCGCATTGACAATTAAGTACTATGGATCAGTTTACTATCATATTGCTTTATTTTACTTCCTTCTTCACCCATCGCACCACAGGCAGCAGCGATCGATCCGCCACCCGGTGCCGGAGATTCCGATGCCGTTTCATTGGTAAAACCGCTGACGGTCAAATCCACCAGCTTTTTCTCCCCTTCCCCGATCATGTATTCAATAATCTTCTCTTTCGGGTTAAATGGCTTCAACTCGTCCAGTCCCATTGATTTGATGGCGATCTTGATCAGCTCGTCATTATCAACGCCCAGCGACCGCTGCTGCTTGCGCAGAAAATACCTTCCCGCTTCGAGCATGGCCTCCAGAGGGATCAGGCCAACCAGTTCCGATCCCGTAACGAGGATACCACGGGCATCCGCTTTTTTACGAACCTCGTCAAATGCGATATGCACAGGAGTGATGCTGATATTGGTCAGGTTCATGGAGATCTGTGCCACTCCATATTCCTCAATGAACCAGCCAATCCCTTTTACACTTTTCAGAGAACCCGGGATCATCACCGGTTTTCCGTTTTCATCTTTTACGATCTTTCCCGTAAGGGGATCACCTTCCCGCTTGACCCGGCCACGTTCGCGCACATCAAATGCAATGGCATTGGCACGTCGCGTGGAGGTGGTATTGAGATTCACATTAAAAGCCACGAGAAAATCTCTAGCACCAACTGCGGTAGCGCCCGTTCCGGCGACCTTTTTGGTGAATTCGGAAGGTCCGAAATCTGGCTTCCATTCTTCGGTGGTGATTCGCTCTGGCAGTGCCTCATATTCCCCTGACCTGCAAGTGGCAAGATTTCTTCTTTCCTTCTTGAAGGCAGCATTTTCATAACAAAAGATAGGGATATCCAACTCCTCGCCAATCCTTTTGGCCAGTTTCCTGGCGTATTCTACGGTTTCTTCCATGGTGATATTGGCAACCGGAACGAGCGGGCATACATCAGTAGCTCCGAATCGGGGATGCTCCCCTTTGTGATGGCGCATATCAATTACTTCGGAAGCTTTTTTAACAGCAGCAAAGGCCGCTTCAATGACCTCATCGGGTGTTCCAACGAATGTAACGACCGTCCTGTTTGTAGCAGCGCCGGGGTCGACATCCAGCAATTTCACCCCTTCCACTTTTTCTATTTCATCTGTGATCTGTCTGATCACGCCCATATCCCTTCCTTCACTGAAATTTGGAACGCATTCGACGAGTTTTCTCATGTACTTTTATTTTTAGTTGAAAACGAGGTGCAAAAATAGGAATTGTAAGATGAATAACAGACCGTTCGCATCTAAATCTTACTGAGCCGCGGAGGAGAACAGCAAAAGGATTTTTCCGCCCATGGCCCTTTCCGGTGCGAATATCTCGGCCATAGGTTCCAAAAGTGACGAAGAGTTCATCAGCAGGCGGGCCACCCATTTATTCAGTATGCTGCCCGAAGCCATGAAAACCATGGTGAGGATCAATCACTTCCCGGGAAACTGGGTTCGACTGACCGCGCTGACCTCCTTCGTGATCGGAATCCTTTCAAACTACCTGGGCCCTTCTCGCCTGATCCACGTGGTATACAATCCCTTAACCATATTGTTGGTCTGGAACCTTTTCATATACCTGCTGATGGTAATCAAAGCCATCTGGAAACCCGCCTTTTCCGTTGATAAATACCGGGAGCAACCGATGCGGGAAAAGGAAGATGAATCACCGGAAGTAGACGAAGAGAACGGCAATGATGATTCCCGTATTCTTACAGACCGGATTATCGGCAGTATCTACAGGGGAATCATTCGTTTACGGGCAAGGTATATAGACGACAGTACACGGGCAACATTCCTCAAAAAAATAGTTCCTGATTTTTGGTCCCACTATCAAAAAATCGCAGGCAGATCGCTGTTGTACAGGTTTAAATGCCTTTCGAATGCAAGTGCCGCCAGCCTGCTGACCGGTGCGGTAGCGGGTGTATACTTCAGGGGATTATTCTTTCAGTATAATATCATCTGGCAGAGCACCTTCGTTTCGGAACCGGAAACGATCAGAAGGATCCTGAATATTTTCTTCGGACCGGCAAGTCTGATGATAAACGGAGACCTTATTGGCTTGAATGAAGTCAATGCATTGTTGTCGGAAACCGGAACGCTGGCAGGGCCATGGATCCACCTGATGGTGCTGACTGTCTTTGCGACTGTTTTTTTGCCAAGGACAATTCTCGCTGTTTATTATTATGGAAGGTCGCTCAGCAGCATGGGAAGGATAAACTATGACGACAGCTATTACAGGGATACCGTGCTGAAGAACAGGGAGTCGCTGATCGGCATCATCCGGGAAGGTATACGGGAGATCATCACAAAGAAGATCAACAAAATCAGCCGTACGATTGCTGAGTTTGTAATACGGGATTATTATCAAAAGATCATTGAACCGATTCTTATCCGTTTCCGTGAGAAAGGCGGCAAGATCAGAAAGCTGGAGGAAGAACTGTTTGCCTCACAGGAGCAATTTGAACCTATTCTGCTCAATTATCTGAAGGATGTGCAGGAGGAATTCCGGAGCAGCATCCTGACAGAGATCAACTTGTTTCTCGGCAGAAAGCTGAATTTTGACATCGACACCATCAGCACCTATCAACCCCGGTCGGACGAAATCGACCGCAGGCTACCGGGAAGAATAGCGGAAGATATAGGAGATACGATCGGAGGCACGATTGTCACCACCGTTTCGCTTGCTGCCGGCGCAGTGAGTGGTGGCATTGGCAAAAGCCTGGGAATCGCAATCATATCAGGATTGCTGGGTGTATCCGGACCCGTTGGATTGCTGATCGGCGGCGTCATTACCGCCATCACACTTGGCGGTTTTTACCAGGTGAAACGGGAAAAAATATCCGGCATGGTCAAGGACATCCCACTCCCTGCTGTAGTTACTGCCGTTACCCTGACAGAGTCCAGGATTGAAAAAGGGAAAAAGGAAACCCGGATCCATACGGAAAGTGAAATTCGTAAAATGCTGATGCCCAAGATCGATGAAGTTACCGACACGATCCTCAAAGACCTTACTTATTAGAAGTATTCTAAATTTCTCATTTATTGAATTGATTACCAAATTCTTATAAAAGTAAATTTCTGGGTGCTTCAACTTTTTACCGCATTTTACTTGACAAATGAAATTTATATCTTAATTTTGACCGACCGTTCAGTCAAAGGAAAGAGAACGGAGGACGGAAGGCCGAAGAGCGTGGATGGGTGATGACAATCATTAAAACCTGAACATTAATCAACAAACCGTTATCGAAACCGCAACATCAAAAATCTAAAATCAAAAATCCCAATTTATCATTCCAAATCGCAAATCGCCATTCATCAATCATCAATCCCATGCCCCGCACCCCACAACAACTCGAGAAGTTACGCCAGGAACGCCGCCAGCGGATTATGGAAACGGCACTGGAAACCTTTGCAGAACATGGCTATGAATCTTCTTCCATCAGCATGATCGCCAACAAAGCCGGGGTATCCAAAGGGCTGATGTATAACTATTTTCAAAGTAAGGAAGATCTGCTGGTATCGCTTATGGAGAATGGGCTGGACGAAATGGTGGACCTGATCGATCCCGACAGGGACGGCGTACTGACAAGGGAGGAGTTTGAATACCTGATCGACGGAATGTTCAGCCTGATGAAGGATCGCAGAAGCTTTTACCGGCTATATTTCGCCCTGATTATGCAACCTTCCGTATCCAGCTTGTTCATGGAGAAGATGAACCGGATCATCGAACCTTTTATCGATCTTTTTATCCGGTATTATAAGGAGAAGGGATCGGATAATCCCATGGTGGAAGCTGTACTTATCGGCGCTTTGTTTGACGGCATCGGCTTCAACTATGTTTTTAACCCTGGAGTTTACCCGCTGGATAAAGTATTGGAGATCATCAAAGAAAGATTTTTATAAAACCGAAAATAGCTGAAAAATGAAAAGAATTCCCATCATAACCACATTACTGGCGGCAGCATGGATGATCCTGTCACCTGTCAGTGCAATCTCCCAGGAAGACCTTTCCGCAAAAGAGATCGTGCGCATTGCTGATGAAAAAAACAGGGGTGAAACCATGAAAGGAGAAATGTCGATGACAATTGTACGGCCAAAGTGGGAACGTACCATATCCATGAAAAGCTGGTCGAAGGGCGATAAATATTTTCTTATCTACATTACGGCACCTGCCAAAGAAAAAGGGCAGGTTTTCCTTAAAGTGGATAAGGAAATGTGGAACTATGTACCCACCATCTCCCGCATGATCAAGATACCGCCGTCAATGATGATGCAATCATGGATGGGGTCCGATTTTACCAATGATGACCTGGTCAAACAATCCTCCATCGTTACCGATTATGAGCATTCCCTCATCGGTGAGGAAACGATCCGGGATGAAGCGTGTTATCAAATCGAACTGATCCCTAAAGAGGATGCCGCCGTCGTATGGGGCAAAATAATATCATGGATCACCCGGGACGACTACCTTTTGTGGAAATCCGAATATTATGATGAGGACGGCTATCTGCAGAACACGGAATATGCTTACGATATCAAATCATTCGGCGACAGGGAACTGCCCTCCCGTATTGAAATGGTACCGGCCGAAAAGGAAGGGCAGAAAACCATCATTACTATTGAAGAGGCAGTCTACAATGAACCCATTGACGACAGTTTCTTCAGCAAACAGAATATGACGAGGGTGAGGTAGGAAGGAGACCTGGACTTGAGACTTAAGAGCCGGTGAATGACAGGGGACGGAAGACCAGAGCAGGAAAACCAAAATCCAATGACAAATGGCATGCAAAGACCTAATAACCAGTCAAACAATTAAAAATTAACAATTAACAATCCCATCTCCATATGAAAGACATCCTCAAAATAGCATGGAGAAGCCTCTGGCGAAACAGCCGCCGAACGATGATCACCGTGGCCTCCATCTTTTTTGGCATTTTCTTTTCGGTATTCATGACCTCATTACAGCAGGGTTCCTTTGAGAACATGGTCGATAACATGGTACGTTTTTATTCCGGGTATATCCAGGTACAGGAAAAGGATTTCAGGGACCTACACAGTGTGAACAACAGTTTTTTGCCATCAGATGAAATTTCACGGAGAATTGAAAACAATCCTTTGATCACGCAGTCCACAAAACGAATTGAGTCTGTTGCCCTGGCAGGTTCCGAGAAGAAGAGCTACCCGGCTATGGTCTTCGGGATCCAACCCGAAAAAGAGGAAGCCATTTCCGGCCTTTCCAAGTGGATCAGTGAAGGGGATTTCATTCCTTCCGGTTCTAAAGATATCCTGGTGGGAAAGATTCTTGCAGACAACATGGAGCTTCATGTCGGGGACAGTCTGGTGATGATCGGACAGGGTTACCATGGTGTCAGCGCTGCCGGTTTATACCGTGTCGCCGGTTTGCTGGACTTCCCCCTCCCCGACCTCAGCAAGCAGATCATTTACATGGACCTGGGTAATATGCAGGAATTTCTGAGCATGCCGGAACTGATCACCTCCTATGTATTGATGGTCAACAACCCGGATGATGTTAAACCTGCCATTCTTACGACAGGGAATGAACTGCCGCAGCACCTCTCCGTTTACGCCTGGGATGAATTGCAACCGGCTTTGCAGAGTCTCATTGAAGGCAAGACCGCCAGTGGTAAACTGATCAAAACCTTCCTTTTTATGGTAATCGGGTTTGGGATCTGGGCCACGATCATTATGCTGATGCATGAAAGAATACGGGAGTTGGGAGTAATGATTGCTATCGGTTTTCAAAAAACACGTATCATGGTGATGATCCTGATCGAGTCCTTCTTTATTGGGCTGCTGGGTATCCTGGCAGGAATAATAATCAGCTTGCCGCTGGTGGTTTACTTATACCACAACCCTATCCATGTGACCGGCGAGATGGCTGAGACGTATCGCTCCATGGGCTTTGAGCCGGTATTGAAATTCGGCCTGGACTATACCATCGAAATATACTTTGTTGTTAAATTAAATCCTGTTGCGGCACTGAGGGCCTGAAAAACCAATAGAGCTTATGAAAAACCTGGTAATGGCATGGCGCAACCTGTGGCGTAAACCCTGGCGGACGATCATCACGAGCGGTTCGGTCTTTTTTGGTGTGGTCTTTTCCGCCGTCATGACCTCGGTACAATATGGTTCTTATGATGCCATGATCGACAATGTGGTAAAATTCTACTCGGGCTATATGCAGATCTTCACTGAAGATTATCATGATAACAAGACCATCAACAATACGTTTGCTTTCAACGATTCTATCCGGCAACTGGTAGCACAGGAATCCAGGATAACCCACTACACTTCCCGGCTGGAGTATTTTGCACTTGCCTCTTCAGAAGATTTCACAAAAGGATCTGTCATCATCGGGGTTGATCCCGAATCGGAAAACAGCGTTACAAATCTGAAAAAATGGGTCAAAAAAGGGGATTACCTTCAGGAAGGTGATGATGGGGTCCTTGTCGCTATCGACCTGGCCAATTACCTGCATCTGAAAGTGGGCGACACACTGGTATTGTATGGCCAGGGATACCATGGGGTGATGGCTGCGGGGCTCTATCCCGTAAGGGGAATCCTGAAGTTCCCCTCACCCGAGTTAAACAAACAGTTTGTTTATATGGAATTGAAGACTTGCCAGGCGTTTTTCTCAGCCCCCAACAGGCTGACATCCCTGGTGCTGATGGTGGAAGATCATTATGCACTGCCTGCCGCCATGCGAAGTCTGAAGAAGCATATCGAACCGCCCTTTATGCTGATGTCGTGGTCGGAATTACAGCCAGAGCTCGTATCCATGATTGAAGCGGACAAGGCAGGAGGCGTTTTTATGAAAGCCATCCTTTACATGATCATCACCTTCGGTATCTTCGGCACCATCCTGATGATGATATCCGAGAGAAAACGCGAGCTGGGTGTCATGATCGCTATCGGTATGCAACGGATAAAACTGGGAAACATCCTTTTCCTGGAAACCTTTTTTATGGGAATACTGGGAGCGATTGCAGGCATCCTGGGCAGCATACCCCTGACCTATTACTTTTATCTCCACCCTATCCCCCTCACGGGAGATGCTGCCGGAACGATGATCGAAATGGGAATTGAACCGCTGATGTATTTTTCTATGCACCCCAGGGTATTTTATGTGCAGGCCATCACGGTGTTTGTCATCACCATGGTTATTGCCCTGTTCCCGATATATAAATCATTCACCTTAAAATTGACGGAAGCGCTGAGGGCGTGAATGGTGGATTTTGAATGATGATTTGTTAAGAGAAAATGATTGAAAATCAAAACATATTGCTACTCAGAGAGGCTCATTATTATTGGAATGGAATAATACGAAGGAATTTGTGGGCAGAAGGTGATCAGGAATTGGTCAGACGACGGTCAGGCATTGGTCATTGGTGGTCATTTATTATTGGATCTCCTTTATATTTCGTTTGTCGTCCGTCCCCGGTATCCGGTCCCCCGTGTTCCTTGCATTATCTTATTGCCTACTGCATCTCAGGTCCCAGTTCTCCAATTCATCATTCATCATTAAACATTAAAAATTAATACCATGCTTTTCTCAATATCATGGCGCAACATCTGGAGAAACAAGGTCAGAAGCCTCGTTATTATTTTCTCCATTGCTCTGGGCATCTTTGCCGGCGTCGCTGCGACCGCTTTCATGAAAGGTCTTGCTGAACAGCGGATACAGAAAGTGATCCGGACTGAGCTTTCCTATTTACAAGTTCACAAAGAAGGTTTCCGGCAAACCAATGATTTTAAAGGATTTATGCCGGACGCTTCGGAACTGGTAACCCGGATCGGGAAATTACCGCATGTTAGCGGGGTTTCCGGCAGGATCGTAGTCCAGGCGATGATCGCGACCGCAGAAACCGCATCCGGGGTACTGGTCATGGGTGTGGATACAACCAGCGAACCAAAGGTTACCAATATTCATGAAAAGCTTGTCGAAGGGGATTACTTCAGGAGTATTTCCAGAAACCCTATCCTCATCGGTGAGAAGCTGGCTGAAAAGCTTAACGCCAAGTTACGAACCCGGATCGTGATCACCCTTCAGGATACCGCCAACAATGTCGTCAGCGGGCTCTTCAGGGTGTCAGGGATATTCAGCACCAACAATAACATCTATGATGAAACACATGTCTTCGTGCAGGCGGATGATATCCGGAAACTGGCGGAACTACCGCCTGATGCGGCCCATGAGATCGCCATCAATATTGATGACAATGAAAACCTGCCTGTTGTGGAAAGCGAAGTGGAAAACCTGTCGGGAAGTTATGAAGTCATGAACTGGAAGGCACTCAGCCCGGAGATGAATTACCTCACGGAGGCGATGGACCTGTACATGTATATTTTCATTATCATCATACTGCTTGCACTCCTTTTCGGGATCATCAACACCATGCTGATGGTCGTCATGGAGCGGACCAAGGAGCTGGGCATGCTGATGGCCATCGGGATGAACAAGTTCAGGATCTTCAATATGATCGTACTGGAGTCGATCATGCTTTCACTTACCGGTGGTGTGGTGGGCATCGTGATCGGTGCGCTATTTTCCAAATGGAAGTCGACAGACCCCATCGACCTGAGCATGTGGGCGGCAGGATATGAACAACTGGGATACGATGCATTCGTCTACCTGAGCCTGGAACCGATCATGCTGGTCAATATCACAGTGCTGGTGATTATAACCGGAATCATCGCCGCCCTCTACCCGGCTTACAAAGCCCTGAAGAACGACCCGGCGGATGCGCTGAGGATGGAATGAGGAATGGCGATAGGTGAATGAGGATTTGAGGACCTGAGACCTGAGACTTAAAACTACGAATGATGGACAACATAACAAAATAAATTTCAATTACCCCATACTTTAGCGCGGGGTGAAACAAACTTCAATTACCCTGTGCTTCAGCGCGGGGTGCAAAGAACAATTAACCCATAATAAGAATCAACAAACCCAACGTCATGAACGTCATCGAAATAAAAGACCTCGTCAAGATCTACAATACAAGTGAGGTAAAAGTTAAAGCAGTCAACGGGATCACCATCGACTTCGAGGAGGGGGAGTTCACTGCAGTCGTAGGTCCTTCCGGGTCCGGAAAGACCACTTTCCTTAACATGCTTGGCGGGCTGGACAGGCCCACCTCGGGCAGTGTGGAGATCGGCGGTACCGACATCTGGAATCTCAGCTCCCGAAAGCTGATCGACTTCCGGATGAACAACATTGGCTTTGTCTTTCAGTCTTATAACCTCATCCCGGTACTGACCGCGGGTGAGAATGTGGAGTTTATCATGCACTTACAGGGACGGCCTAAGAAGGAACGTGAGAACCGCACCAAAGAGCTGCTGGAAGCGGTAGGTATTGGCGACCGCCTTAAAAGCCGGCCGGCAAAACTTTCGGGCGGACAGCAGCAGCGGGTGGCGGTAGCCCGGGCGCTGGCATCCCGGCCCCAGTTCATCCTGGCCGATGAACCCACAGCCAACCTGGATTCCACATCGACATCCGAACTGCTGGAACTGATGGCGGTGATGAACCGCAAGTACAAGACCACCTTCATTTTCGCCACCCACGACCAGCGCGTGATGGACAAGGCAAGGCGCATCGTGACGATTGAAGATGGTAAAGTATTGAAAGATGAAAGGTTTGAGCGCTAGCGAAGTATTTGTTTGTCATTTCCTTCTGCTCATCCGGATTTCCAAATCCGGATGCCGGGGGCCATGGATTTCAAATCCATACAATCATGAAAGCAGTGTGCAGAAATATTATTCACGTTAGCAAGCGGATTAAAAATCCGAATCCCATTACTTCGGGATTCGGAAATCCCGAAGAGCGAAGGCGTCGGAATGACACCTTCCTCCTTTTTCTCATCATCCTGTTTTCAATCTTTTCCACACCCTCGACAGCACAATATACATCCCACAAATTCCGCTTCTCCGGCTTCGTCGAGAACCTCAACACCACCTGGGTGCCGGCGCAGGACCTGGGCAACCTGATCCAAATGAATGAGTGGCAAATGCAGGGCGCCATCTACAACCGTTTCAACTTCTGGTATGCACCCATCAACAACCTGGAATTCTACGTAGGCATGCGCAACAATTTCTTCTTTGGCCCCATGTATAATACCTACAACGACCTGTTCGGGCTGGTGGGACTGAACTATGGCGAGCTGGTCACCTACGACCCCGGCTACCTCGACCTCACCTTCTCCATTGCCGATGGCCAATCCTACATCCTTTACACCAACTTCGACAGGGCCAATGTGAAATGGACACTTAACAAATTCGAACTCACCGCGGGCCGCCAGCGCATCAACTGGGGACAGAACTTCGTCTGGAATCCCAACGACATCTTCAATGCCTACAACTTCTTCGACTTCAACTATGTGGAAAGGCCCGGCAGCGATGCCCTGCTGCTGCATTTTTATACCGGTGACTTCTCCTCCGTACAAGTGGCCGGGAAACTGTCCTACATCCAGGTGAATAAGGATACCTCAGGCCTGGCCATCCAATTGGAGGAAGAGTTGAAACTCACCGCTGCGGCGATGTACCGCTTCAACAAATGGAACTACGACTTCCAGTTCTTCGGCGGGCTGATGGAAACCGACGTCACCGCCGGGTTGGGCTGGGCCGGCGATATCAAAGGGGCCGGCTTTACCGGGGAAGTATCCTGGTTCCGAGACATAGACCGTTTTTCTGACACTACCGGCGTGTGGGTGTCCTCCATCGCCGCCAACTACACCTTCCGCAACAGCATCTTCATCAACTTCTCGGCCATTTACAACAGCGCCGGCGCCACCGACTCGGTGAATGCCGGGGCGGAAAATATCCTGAGCGCCTTCACCCGCAACTTCTCCCAGAGCCTGAACGCCAAAACCCTGATCCGCTCACGGGTCAACCTCTTCGGTCAGATCTCCTATCCCGTCACGCCACTCATCAACCTCGACCTGGCCTGTATCGTCAACCCGCTTGACGGATCCGGCTTTGTCGGGCCCACGGTCAATTTCAGCCTCACCGATAACATCTCCCTGCTTGCGGTCGGTCAGCTTTTCTGGGGTGACCCGCTCACCGAATATGGAGGATACGGGCAGATGTACTTTTTAGATCTGAAGTGGAGTTTCTAGCTAAAGTTGCCTTTTTTCTTTCAGTCGGTGCTCTCCGGAACTGCCTGCCCGCCGGAACGGAGCGAAGGAGGGCCGCGGTCGGCCTGAACGAACAGTCGATGCACTTCGTGCAGGTTGCCTCCCGCTTCTCCCGCGTGATGCGGGATCCCAGAGTCAGTGTGCCAGAAGTTCAGTCGGAGGTAGCCCCAGCAGCTCCGAATCAAAATAAAGAAGCAGGACTTCGCGAGGCCGACGCAGGAGGCCGCGGCGATCCCGCACAACGCCAGGGCACAAATCCCTTGACCATTGACCACTGACTAATGACTCCCTCACCAATGACCAATCCCCAATGACCATTAGGATTCTCTCAGACAACCACCTGTTTGTGGCAGGGGGGCACAAGTTCCGACTGGTCTGATGCAAGCAATTGGTTGTTATGCACCACACCTACGGGTTATCCGGATGCGACAAGCGCTGTATCCCTGCCTTTTGGAACCAATAATCCGGTCATATCCTCGCCATTGGCTTATGCCTACAGCATCAATCAGGGCGGATCAGATCTGACCATTCAAAATGGCAGCACGCTCGTTGTTGAATCAACGTATAATCTTTATTCCGGAACATTAACTTTAGAAGGCAGCCTGACCTTGTTTAATATTCCCGGAGATCCGGCACATCTGAATGTTGGCGTTACCAATACAGATGGAGATTTCGGTGAGGTACTCGTTAAGCCTACAGGCATATTAGACATCGAGACAGGCAACCTGGATATTGGTAGTGCTGATGTAAATAATAACGCCAGCTCAGGATCGATGACCATAGAAGGGGGAGGAAGCGTCACCGTTGGATGGAATCTTTATGTTGCTATCGGTGAGAGTGGACCCGGAGGACATCAGGGGACATTACTCATCGAAGATGGTGGAACGCTAACCGTAAACCGGAATACTTTCATTGGAACAGGTAATGGCAGTGGAACGGTTACCAACAACGGCACGATGACCGTAAATGGCATACCGCCTGCTCCGGCAGATTAATCCACTATAGGTTGAATCGGAGGCAACTTTTGCGTCTCCGTATCAAAGTGCAGAAGTTGGACTTCACGAGGAGGCCGCAGGCCAACGAAATGATCTCGGACAACGCCAGGGGGAAGACCGCGAACCTTTCCCAACTCTCCTAACAAACCGCTATTCTTCACTATCTTTGTTCCCCCGTAAATTTATCCACCCATGAAACTCGGATTCCGTAAAGCCCGTTCCTTCGCACTTTTATTCGCCGGTCTCCTTGCCCTCGGCCTGAGCCATACCATGGACGGCTATGCCGTAGTCTTTGGCATTGCACTGGTCGTCTCCGCCGCGTTTACACTGGTGTATGTTTTCCTTCATTTCGATGAAAAGATCAACCCGAAGATCGTGATGGAAATGATCGCCGACGGCTTCTCGGGCCTGGTGATCTTCACCTATCCTTACAGCGACGAACGTTTCCTGATGATCGTCTTCGCCTTCTGGATCGTCTTCATGGCCGCCATGCTGCTCACCAGCGGCCTGATGGACGAAAGCAAAAAGGACAGGATGTGGACCTACACACTGACCGGCATCGTCCTGCTGGTCCTCGGCTTCGTCATCATGCACTACAACGAGGAATCGATGGGCTCAGTCCTTTATCTTATCGGGTTTACAATACTCTTCCTTGCCGGGGTGAATCTTTACCTGATGTATGGTATGAAGAGAGAAGTGTATTAGGATGTGAGAGGTTACAAGGGTTGCAGGGGGTGCTATGGTTAGATGCTCTGCCGGAGTTAGCTATAGTTGCCTGGGCATTTCGCGCAGAGTGGTACTTTCCGGAACCACCTCTACGTCCCTCAAAATCTCAGGAATGCAATTCTCAAATCCCATATACCATCATTCCCCCCTATCCCGGTGCACCACTTATTCCCTCCGAATCTTCATCCTTTTTAAAAAATATTTTATCAAAAAAACAGAATCTAAGGATAAAGTTTGTATTTTTGCCGGCCGAAATAAGAAGGAGAAAAACAGAAAATATGTATTTATCTGCAGAAAAGAAAAAAGAAATATTTGAAAAATACGGACAATCGGTTACTGATACCGGTTCTGCCGAAGGACAGATCGCACTGTTCACCCACCGTATCCAACATCTTACCGGGCACCTGAAAAACAACAAAAAGGATCTTTTCACCCAGCGGTCACTGATCAGGCTTGTGGGTAAAAGGAGAAGGTTGCTCGACTACCTGAAAGAGAAGGATATCGAAAGGTACCGTGCCATTATTAAAGAACTCGGTTTAAGAAAATAACCGGGAATAGAATTTATACAGGAAAGGCAACTCCACCGTGATTGCCTTTTTTTGTGTTTAGTTACACTCATTTTTTACACCAACACGAAACATGTCAATTAAAGCTTATCGTAAAACCTTTCAACTCGACAATGAAAGGTCCGTAACCATTGAAACAGGCAGACTTGCCAAACAGGCAGACGGTGCCGTCGTCGTGACCATGGGAAAGACCATGCTTTTAGCAACCGTAGTTTCCGCCAAAGAGGCCAGGGAAGATGTCGATTTCATGCCCCTGTCAGTAGACTACAAAGAAAAATATGCCGCCACAGGAAAATTCCCGGGCGGATTCTTCAAACGGGAAGGACGCCCTTCAGAACACGAGATACTGATCTCCAGATTGGTAGACCGCGCATTGCGGCCGCTATTCCCCGATGATTACCATGCGGAAACACAGGTACTCATTACACTGATATCCGGGGAAAATGATGTTATGCCTGATGCACTCGCTGCACTCGCTGCTTCTTCAGCTCTCGCTGTCTCCGATATCCCGTTTAACGGTCCTATCTCAGAGGTCAGGGTAGCGCGCATCAACGGCGAATTTTTCATCAATCCGAATCTCTCTGCCCTGGAAGAAGCAGATATCGACCTGATGGTTGCAGCCACCAAAGACAACATCAACATGGTGGAAGGAGAAATGAAAGAGGTCTCGGAAGAGGTGATGCTGAATGCCCTTAAATTTGCCCATGAAGCCATTCGTAAGCAGTGTGACGCACAACTTGAGCTGGCTGACATGGTAGACAAAGCCTATCCCAAACGCGAATATTCCCATGAAACCCATGATGAAGAACTCCGTGAGGCTGTGCGGGAAGCGACCTACCAGAAATCTTATGATGTGGCGATGATGGGCAATGACGACAAACATGCCCGCATGGAAGCTTTCGACAAGATCGTGGAGGATTTTATGGTAACAATCCCTGAAGAAGTACGCGAAGAGAAAGAATTGCTGGTGAAGCGCTATTTCCATGATGTGGAAAAAGAAGCGGTACGCAATGCTGTGCTGGATAACCGCGTCAGGCTGGATGGCAGGAAACTTGATGAGATCCGTCCCATTTGGTGTGAAGTGGATTATTTACCCTCTACCCACGGCTCAGCCATTTTCACGCGAGGCGAAACCCAGGCACTGGTTACCGTCACCCTTGGTAATAAGCTCGATGCACAAACCATTGATGGGGCAGTCATTGAAGGCAACAACGAATTTATGCTCCACTACAATTTTCCGCCTTTCTCAACTGGTGAGGTCCGGAAATTCATGGGACTGGGACGTCGTGAAGTGGGACATGGTAACCTGGCGGAACGTGCACTCAGGCAGGTCGTTCCCGAAGGAGAGGACAATCCCTATACCATCCGTGTGGTTTCCGATATTCTCGAATCCAACGGCTCTTCTTCCATGGCTTCCGTCTGCGGAGGAACACTGGCACTGATGGATGCAGGCGTGAAAATTCAGAAACCCGTTGCCGGCATCGCCATGGGGTTGATCACCAACAAAGGAGGTGATAAGTATGCCGTACTTTCAGATATCCTCGGTGATGAAGACCACCTGGGAGATATGGATTTCAAAGTAACCGGCACGGAAGACGGCATCACCGCCTGCCAGATGGACATCAAGGTAGACGGCTTGTCTTACAAGGTACTTGAAGAAGCGCTGGAACAAGCCAGACAAGGCAGATTACACATTTTAAAGGAAATGGCCAACACCATCGAGGAACCGAGGGAAGATTATAAACCTCACGTACCTCGTGTGGAAAAGATGATGATCGACAAAGAATTCATTGGTGCAGTTATTGGTCCCGGAGGTAAGGTGATACAGGAGATCCAGAAGGAAACCGGCGCCACGATCATCATTGAAGAAGAAGGTAACTTCGGGGTCATCGACATCATGTCTGACGACAAGGAATCCATTGAGCGCGCGAAGAACTGGATTCGAGGTATTACAGCAGTTCCTGAACTGAACGAAGTGTACCTCGGAACCATTAAAAGCATCGTTCCTTTCGGCGCTTTTGTAGAGATCCTGCCCGGTAAGGAGGGCTTGCTTCATATTTCTGAAATAGACTGGAAACGGATTGAAAAAGTGGAAGATGTACTTAGTGAAGGGGATAAGATCAAGGTGAAACTGATCGGCATTGACAGCCGCTCAGGAAAACTGAAACTGTCAAGAAAAGTGCTAATTCAGAGGCCGCCGAGAAATCAAGACAACCCTAAGCACTGATTTATTGTCAAGGCACCGGGAGGAAACCCATTCCCTATTTTCACGTAGTAATAAAACGCTAAGATAAATATAGAGCATGAGGCAATTAAAGATCACAAAACAGGTTACCAATCGCGAAACGGCGTCGTTAGACAAGTATTTGCAGGAAATTGGTAAGGTGGACCTGATCACGGCGGAAGAAGAGGTAGAGCTTGCCCGGCGGATCAAACAGGGAGACCGGCTGGCGCTGGAAAAACTGACCAAGGCAAACCTCAGGTTTGTGGTATCTGTTTCCAAACAATACCAGAACCAGGGCCTGACACTCCCCGACCTTATCAATGAAGGAAATCTAGGGCTTATCAAAGCTGCACAACGGTTTGATGAAACCCGGGGGTTCAAATTCATCTCTTACGCAGTCTGGTGGATCAGGCAATCCATTCTCCAGGCACTTGCCGAGCAGTCCAGGATCGTACGCCTTCCCCTGAATAAGATCGGTTCGATCAATAAGATCAACAAGGCGTCAGCACGCCTGGAACAAGGTTTTGAAAGGGAACCCAATGTGAAGGAGATCGCTGGTGAGCTTGACATGACCGAAACGGAAGTCAAGGAGTCGATGCGTAATGCAGGCCGTCACGTATCGATGGACGCTCCTTTGATCCAGGACGAAGACAATACAATGTATGACGTCCTGAAAAGCGATGAGGCGATCACACCGGAAACGGGACTGCTGTATGAATCACTCCGGAAAGAGATAGACCGTGCCATCTCCACCCTCACCAAAAGGGAAGCTGATGTGGTCAAACTCTATTTCGGCTTGAATGCACAACACCCGATGACACTTGAAGAGATCGGTGAGAAATTTGACCTTACCCGTGAAAGGGTACGCCAGATCAAGGAAAAAGCGATCCGGCGGTTGAAACATACCTCCCGGAGCAAGATTCTGAAATCTTACCTGGGATAACAAAACAGAAAGCGTCCTTCGGGGCGCTTTTTTTATTAGAATTGAGATCTGAGAGCAATGGATCAATAACCAAAAGACAAGAGCCAAAAGCCAAAATAAGGAAAGAAGGAACTCTTCAAGCTGCTGTTGAACCATGGTAACCATTGCAACATCTCGCATCTCAAGCCTAAAATCGCAGTTCATAAACATCTTTCATTCTTTTTCCTACTTTAGCTCAAAATCTTAATCCCATGTCCCACCTTGTCGCTCCTTCCCTGCTTGCGGCCGACTTCGGTCATCTGAAAAGGGAAATTGAAATGGTCAATAATAGTGAAGCAGACTGGTTTCATCTGGATATCATGGATGGTGTATTCGTACCTAACATCAGCTTTGGCTTTCCGGTCATCGAATATGTGAAAAAGTATGCTGAAAAACCGATGGACGTTCACCTGATGATCACGCAACCGGAACGCTATATCAGGGATTTCAGGGCTGCAGGAGCAGATATCCTTTCCGTTCATTATGAAGCCAGTATACACCTGCACCGGAGTATCTATGCCATCAAAGAAGAGGGGATGAAAGCAGGGGTTGTACTTAACCCACACACCTCTGTGGAAGTGCTGATAGATATCATAGAGGATGTGGACCTGGTGTTGATCATGTCTGTCAATCCCGGTTTTGGGGGACAAAAGTTCATTTACAACGCTTTCAATAAGGTGGCGGCGCTGCGCGAGCTGATCGACGGTTGCGGTTCCAATGCCCTGATTGAAATCGACGGTGGAGTGAATACAGAAAATGCAGGCGAGCTGGTAGAAACCGGTGTGGATGTGCTGGTGGCCGGGAATGCAGTATTCAAGTCTGATGATCCCATGGATACGATCAAGCAATTGAAGAAAGTATGACATGCTGTTTCAGGCATCCCGCCTGAATCAGTCCAGAATTGACCATCCCGGGGAATAGATTGACCAAATGGTTCGAATGAATCCCCGACTTATAAAACAACAGTCTTATTGATTAAACTCATTCTAAATTCCCAATCAACTTCAAACCATGATCATCAATTTCTTAAACTTGCGTTTGAGCTTGCGTAATTATGATCAGATATTTCTTTTCCCTATTTGTTTTTATTCTTTTATTCAATCATCCCGTTAACCTGCAAAGCCAGGATAACTTCCGGCCGGGCTACATTACAATTTCAGCAGGAGATACCCTGATAGGTGCCATCGAACACCTCGAATGGCAAACTACCCCGGGAAAGATAGCTTTCCTGGAAGATTCAGGTAGCGTTCCGGTCGTATATACACCTGAAACCATCTCGTCTTTTGGATTTTCGGGTAACATTTACCGCTCATGGAAAGTCGACATTACGGACATGCCAAAAAGTGAGATCAATGCGCAATACGGGCCCCTGCCGGTAACCGTAAATCAAACTGTCTTTCTGCGGCTTTTGTTCGAGGGTGAATTATCCCTGTATCAGTTTAAGGATGCCCGGGATATCAATCATTTTTATATCAGGATACCAGGTGAATTGCCCGTTGAACTAATCTTTTTTAAATACCGGGAAGCAGAAAATGGCCAAAGGATCATAAGGACAAACACCAAATACAAAGGACAACTGTTCTATTACCTTCATTCGTGCAATGTAATGCAGGATGAGATAAATCAAACCAAATATGAGGCTGATGATCTGATAGCACTCCTCAATGCCTACAGTCGATGTAAAAAGGTTCAGCCAACTTACACGGCGGAACTGGATGATCCGCTGACCGCGCAACGAAAGAGAAAAAGGATCAAGATGGGGATATATGCCGGGGTAAGTTTCAGCAAATTGGATTTCAAGGGAAACACTGGCCTGCCTTACCTGGATAACGCATCTTTTCCGCCTTCCCTCAACCCGGCCGCGGGCATGATGTTGCTGATCGAACCGGCCCGTTCAAAGGGTCGGTGGGCCATAGTCACTGACATTCTCGTCAGGAGCTATTCAATATCCACACCTGCTCATTTCGATTATAGTGAGGCATGGCACAAAGACTATGATGTGGATCTGAAAAG
>JARRQC010000126.1:0-6622 GCA_037382165.1 bacterium
GAGATAGACCTGACAAGCAGTATACTGAGCGGATAAAAGAACTTCAACAGGAAATTCAGCGGCTTGACCATCAGGTTGGATAGCATGACCGGCTCCTTGTTGGCGAAGATCTTGGGGATAATCTCACCAAAGATGAGAATGACAGAAGTGATTACCACCACCTGAATGACAAAGGCCAGCAACGGAAAACCCTCCAGGTTGAAGATCAGTGAAGTCAGGTAGGTGGATACCATGACGATGGCCACATTGACAAAATTGTTGCTTATCAGGATGGTAGCCAGCAACCGTTTGGGTCTGAGGCGTAATTGAAGGACAAGTTTATCCTTCTTATGAATGCTTGAGCGCATGGCTTCAATATCTGCCGGTTTCAGCGAAAAAAAGGCCGTTTCCGAGCCGGAAACCAGCGCGGAAAAAACGATTAATACAACCAGGGCAATAAGGGAATAAAGTGCTTCAACTGGAAATCCTGTAAAAAACTGTTCCGCTAAAACACTTAAAATGTCAGGGTAAGGATCAGGATCTATGTCTTCCAATGCAATGTTATTCGTTCAAACTAATGCTGCGGCAAAATTAGTAACATTTTGATATTTTCAACCAATTGCCTGATTTTTAGAACGGAAGGTCGTCAGCATCCTGGGTTGAATCATTGTCTTCATGGGACTCCGATTGAACGGCTGTGCTTTCCGTTGTATGATCTGATGGAGCCGGTCCGTTGGATTGGCCAGGCTGGTATCTCAGGACCATATTGATCTTATCCGCAATAATTTCGGTGATAAATCTTTCATTCCCGTCACGATCGTTGTATTTCCGGCTTTTGATCTTTCCTTCAATATACAGCAGATCCCCTTTGGCAATGTTCCGTTCTGCCAGGTAGCGGTATCCCACCACATTGTGCCACTCGGTAATTTCTTTCCAGTCGTTGCTGCTTTTATCGCGGTAGCTTTCGGTGGTAGCCAGCGAGAAGCTTATCTTTTTCGTGCCATCGTCAAACTGGTAGACATCGGGTTCCCTGCCTACCCTGCCAATCAACATCACTTTGTTAAGTCCTGTCATCTGTTCCTATTATTTTCTGCTCCCTCAAATACCTGTCAATCAGACGGGGAACAGGGTATTCAACAATTTCTCTTTGTGTTACCAAAGGTAATGAATTAAAGAAGGGGTGGTTAATTTTTTTATTCACAATCAGCCGCAGGAAAGTGGCATGTATGCGCTGATGGGTCAATTGATGGATATAGACGGGGGAAATATATTGTATGGAAAAATGATCCTGGCCGATAGCCTGGAGTGTTGCGGACTTTTTCAACAAATCTTCCGGTGGTAATGCTTCATCGAATTCATCGGCCGGGAAATCGTACAGGTTTTTCCAGATATCCTTAGCTGTTCGCCTCCTCAAATAGAATTGTGAACGAACATCATCCCTGACCTCGATAAAAAAATAATAAAAAAACCTGTTTTTTTGTTTGGGTTTTCCTTTCTTGACAGGCAGTTGATCTACGGTCTTATGTTGATTTGCCATACACCGGTCAGCAAAAATACAGGTACTGCAGTCCGGATTTTTAGGCTTGCAATGCAGGGCGCCGAATTCCATCAGGGCCTGGTTGAATTCTCCGGGACCAAAATGGGCCATCAGCTCCCGGGCAAGTTCCCTGAAGCTGGATCTGCCATTTGCCGTATCGATGGGCGTTTTCATCCCAAAAACCCTGGAAAGCACCCTGAATACGTTCCCGTCAAGAACGGGTACGGCCTCTCCATGGACAATGGAAGCGATGGCGGCAGCTGTATACGGACCGATTCCCTTGATTTTCTGAAGTTCTTCGGAGGTAGCAGGGAATTCTCCATCATATTCATCTACAATAGTCCTGGCGGCATGCATGAGGTTTGCCGCACGGTTGTAATAACCCAAACCCTGCCATAATTTAAAGACCTCATCTTCCCCAGCTTCGGCAAGACTATGGATATCAGGATATTTTTCAATAAACCGGAAGTAGTAATCCAGTCCCTGGGCTACCCGCGTTTGCTGCAAAATGACCTCTGACAGCCACACATGATAGGCAGAACCCGATTTCCTCCAGGGCAGATCTCTTTTATGATCGGCATACCATCTTATCAATCTTACCCCAAAATCATCTTTC
Organism: bacterium; assembly: GCA_037382165.1. Classification (GTDB taxonomy): domain Bacteria; phylum Bacteroidota; class Bacteroidia; order Bacteroidales; family F082; genus JAADID01. The sequence goes on from JARRQC010000126.1 coordinate 2,133, forward strand.
ATCCCTCAGAAAATACTTATTAATAAGTAATTAGATTTTAAAAAAATACGGCCAGCGATGCAATGTTACTAAAAAAGTTATATTTTTGCGAGCCAAAATAAACTTCTAATAGTTAATCATTTAAATAATAAAGACATGACCAAAGCAGAAATTGTAACAGAAATTGCAAGCAAAACAGGAATCGAGAAAGTAGCAGTTCAGGCTGTTGTTGAATCTTTCATGGAAACCGTTAAAGATACAATGATTGAAGGTGAAAACGTATATTTGAGAGGATTTGGAAGCTTCATCATTAAGGAAAGGGCTGAAAAGACAGGCCGCAATATTTCCAAGAACACCACTATCATCATTCCTGCACACAAAATTCCTGCTTTCAAACCTGCTAAGACATTTGTGAACGAAGTAAAAGGTAATTTATAATCATATAACATCTAATCATTATGCCAAACGGAAAAAAGAGGAAGAGGCACAAGATGGCAACCCACAAGCGCAAAAAACGCTTGAGGAAGAACAGGCATAAGAAAAAATAGCATTTTCTTTTAAAATACGTTAACACAGTGTTTACAGGTCATGACACTGTGTTATTGTATTTATGCGACTACCTTATAAACGGCCCCTTACCTGTGTAAGGGTCATAAGCCTGTGCATCTCATGACGTGGCTACAATATTAACATCTTAGTGATAACATCGTGAACAGAGAATTAATCATCGATTCGAATGCTTCGGAGGTTAATATTGCGCTGCTTGAGGATAAAAGTCTGGTTGAACTTCATAAGGAACAAAACAACAACCAATTCGGAGTAGGAGACATTTTCCTGGGAAAAGTAAAGAAGATCATGCCCGGGTTAAATGCCGCCTTTGTCGATGTAGGATATGAGAAAGATGCTTTTCTGCACTATCTCGATCTGGGCCCGCAAATACGCTCGATGAACAAATACATCAGGCTGGCCCAGCAGGGAAGATCAAACCTGATGACCATCGACAAGTTCAAACCGGAAAAGGACATTGAGAAAACCGGAAAGATCAACCAGGTACTGACCAGCGGTCAGCAAATCGTGGTACAGATTGCCAAGGAACCCATTTCGACCAAAGGCCCCAGGATATCCACCGAAATTTCATTTCCCGGTCGGTTTCTGGTGCTGCTGCCGTTTTCCAACAAGATCTCCATTTCACAGAAGATCAAGAGCAAGGAGGAAAGAAACCGGCTGAAAAGACTTATACTGAGTATTAAACCGAACAATTACGGGGTAATCATCAGAACGGTCGCGGAAAGCAAAAAAGTGGCCGAACTCGATACGGACCTTCGCAACCTGGTAGACAAATGGGAAAAGATCATCTCCAAGTTACCCAACCTCAAAGCACCGCAAAAAGTATTAAGCGAACTCGATCGCACCTCAGTGCTGTTAAGGGATAACCTTAACGAATCTTTCAACAGCGTTCATATCAACGACCAGACGCTGTATGAAGAAGCAAAGAAACTGCTGGGAAAAATAGCACCCGACAAAAAAGATATTGTCAAACGCTATAAAGGAAGAGTGCCGATATTCGAGTATTTCGGCATTGACAAACAAATGCGGAGCGCCTTCGGTAAAACCGTGACCATTAAAAGCGGTATTTATCTCATCATAGAACACACCGAGGCCATGCATGTGATCGACGTGAACAGCGGACACCGGGTGAATAAGGAGAATTCCCAGGAACAGAATGCGCTTACCGTAAACCTTGAATCGGCGGCTGAAGTAGCCCGCCAGCTAAGGTTGCGGGATATGGGCGGTATCTTTGTTATCGATTTCATCGATATGCACGAAGCCAAGAACAGGAAACTTCTGTTTCAGAAGCTCAAAGAGGAGATGTCAAAGGATGGAGCCAAGCATACCATCCTTCCACCGAGTAAGTTTGGCCTGGTGCAGATCACCCGCCAGCGCGTAAGACCTGAAATGGCCGTGTCGGTACTGGAAAAATGCCCTACCTGTAACGGAACCGGTGAGGTCAAATCAACCATGATGGTGGTGGATGATATCGAGAATAACCTCAATTATCTCATCCAGGACCAGAATGAAAAAGGCATTTCACTTGGTGTACATCCCTATATCGCCGCATATCTTACCAAAGGGATCCGGTCCATGCAGGTGAAATGGCTGATGAAATACAACCGCTGGGTTAAGGTCATGCCGTTGAAACATTATCACCTCACACAATACCAGTTCTATAACAAGAACCTCGAGGAAATAAAACGCTAAGAAAAAACCGCCGGATGAAATCAACCGGCGGTTTTTTTAATTCTACTGGTTTACAATAAGAATTTATCAGCGTGTATACTGAGTACAGGAATGGGTGAATGATTCACCATCTGGGAGGCATAGGGACCCATCCATAGATTGGATGTGTGTGTCTCCTGTTCCGTCATGATCGATATCAGGTTGGCATCTATTTCCTGGGCATAATCCAGGGTTTTCTGGGTTATATTTTCGGCTTCAAGATAGGTTACCACGTAATCCAGGTTATGCTCTTTCAGGTAATCCTCTGCCTGCGCTACATAATTCCTGATCCGGTAACGCAGGTCATCCATGTTGGAAGTGAACAGTCCCAGAACATGAACTTCCGATTTAAAATACCCTGCCAACAAAGTGGTAAAATCGAGTTTCTGACGGGTTACTTTCGTGCTGTCAAAAGGCATTACAATTTTTTTCAGGTCTTTACTGGAATCCACTCCGCTCCGGATGGTGATGATCGGACGGGTGGCTGCCGATACGGTCCTGTTGGCATTGCTTCCAATCCAAAATTCCTCAAATCCGGAAGACCCATGTGTCCCGATGACGATGAGGAAGGCATCCCGTTCTTCGGCTACCGTGCATATCTCCTTATATACCTTTCCTTTTCGAATGTCATACTCCAGCTTTTGTCCCCACAGTTTCTTTTCGTATTTCTCAATCATCTCCTTGAACCTGTTTTCCACTTCATCCTTTAACTGCCTGGGTTCAACGGAGAATATTTCTTTGGAATAATCCAGGTGGTTGACCCAGACCATAATGATCCCGGCTTTGGCTTTTTGGGCGATGGTAATTGCATGTTCGAAAGCGTTGATCGAACAATCAGAAAAATCTACACCGACAACTATTTTTTTACTCATATGCTTAAAATTATTGATTTTTTGGTAACGATGGCAAATTAATCATGTCCTTTATGACCCATGCGTGCGGATATTTTCTGCTGATGCGCTGCAGAAATTGATTCGCCTCAAGCCGGGTTCTGAAATCGCCCACCCGTACACGGTAATAGGGCTCCCCGAAAGTGATGTAAACGGGTACATCTTCATAATCTTCCTGGAACTTTTCCTGCTCTTCCTCTGCATGCATCAGGGCATCGTTGCCGGATTCCATGAAAATATGTATGCGGTATCCTTCAATCACCGGAAAAGCCTCATTATAGGCGATATGCAATTCCAGCAGGCTGTCAATCCGGGGATCGGCATAAATTTTCAGTGTCCCCGTTTTCTGATGCTGACCTGAAAGCTGGAAAGCCAGAAGCAGGATAAAGGATATGGCGGCTAATTCTCTCATTCCATCACTATACTTCGGTTAATCATGTCGTATGGCCCGCAGGCTCATGATAGGTATCTTCGAATTATTGATCAATTGCTGTGAATAAGGACCTAAAAAGCGGGCTCCGGTGGTTGTGCCCTGATCGGTCATGATCGTGATCAGGTCTATATCCTTTCCTTCGATAAACTCCAGGATAGAAGCTGCCACATTATCTGCCACCAGGTTTTCCCTGACATATTTCACCCCTCTTTCCTTCATGCATTTTTCTGCTTCATCACCCGCTTTATCGATTCTTTTCCTGATGACATTGAGCGGTGTATTGTATATGGTCAGCAGGTAAACGGTCGCATTAAAGATGGACGCCACCTGACAGGCCAGCGGAAGTTTCTGCTTGGTTTCGGTGGAGCTGTCCAATGGCAGCAGGATCTTTTTGATATCTTTTCCCAAGGTAAAGTCGGGACGGATAGTCACTACCGGACAGGGGGCCTGTGTAACGATGCGGTATGCGTTACTGCCGATCCAGTATTGTTCAAAACCTGAAACACCATGTGTACCTGCAAAGATGATCTCCGCATCAACCTGGCTGGCAGCTTTGGCTACCTCCTGGTAAACCCGGCCTTTCCTGAAGATGGCTTCCAGGGTTCCATTTTTGAGCTTGGGCTGATATTTTTTGATCAGTTCTTCCATGTATTTCTTTTTCTCCCTGCGCAGATCACCTTCAATGGTATCGATAACGCTTTCTTCAGATACCGTATTGTCAACCCAGACTAATTTAATGGAGGCGCCCAGCTTTTTGGCAAAGATCAGCGCATATTCAAGTGCATGTTCTGCATTCCTGGAGAAATCAATTGCAACTAGGATAGTTTTCATCGTTGTAGTGTTTGTAAGGTTTTGATATTTTCAGAAAACATCTACTCCCGGCTCAACAAGCCTGTAACCTTGCTAATTTA
>JARRQC010000127.1:0-13008 GCA_037382165.1 bacterium
CCTCAAAGTGGATCCGGTAAATCCTGACAATGTCTTCCTGATCGGCCTTGACATTTATCGAACGCAGAATGGCGGTGGAACATGGACCAACCAGTCCGGAGGGGATGTGCATGTGGACCAGCATGCAGTTTATATCCACCCGCAGGATAACGATTTTGTCGTCCTCGGAAATGATGGAGGCTTATACATCTCCTACAATGGGGGAAACACCTGGACACACAACAAAACCTTACCGGTCACACAGTTCTATACGGGTGCGCTGGATTTCCAGTTTCCTGAAAGATTGTATGGCGGCACGCAGGACAACGGCACCAACCGGACCATGGGTGGCGATACGGACGATTGGGAACGCATTTTTGGCGGTGATGGTTTTTATGTGCTGATAGACCCGGTTAACAACAATTATGTCTATGCGGAATCCCAGTACGGGAATCTTGGCCGGTCGACCAATGGTGGAACTTCCTTTTCGGGTGCCACTTCCGGCATCAGTTCATCGGACCGTTTCAACTGGAGCTGCCCGGTCGTTTTTGATCCTTCAGATCCGTCCATCCTGTATTTTGGAAGCAACAGGCTGTACAGATCCACCGACCGCGCGGTATCCTGGAATGCCATCAGCGGCGATCTGTCTGCCGGACCCGGCACCGGCAACCTGGCCTACCATACCCTCACCACCATTTCTGTTTCTGCGGTGAATCCCGAAATTATCTATACCGGATCAGATGACGGAAGAGTACATGTAAGCCAGGATGGAGGAGACAACTGGACCGACATATCCGAAGGATTGCCGGAGCGCTGGATCACCAGGGTGGCAGCCGACCCCGTGGAGGAAAATATTGTCTATGTCACACTTTCCGGTTACCGATGGGATGAGTTTCAGCCTCATGTGTTCCGTTCGGAGGACTATGGCCAGAACTGGGCCGATATATCCGGTAACCTGCCGGAAGCGCCGGTCAATGACATTATTATCAATCAGCCGGACAACAATATACTCTTTGTCGCGGCGGATATGGGCGTATTCGTAAGCTATGATGCGGGAAGCGAGTGGATGCCGCTGGGAGAAGGCCTTCCGCCGGTAGTGGTCAATGCTCTCGTACTGCATAAACCTACGAACAAGCTGGTGGCAGCGACCTATGGCCGGTCTATGTACAGCTATGACCTGGAACAGGATCCCATGACCGGATGGACATCACAACAACCTTCCGCTTATCTGCAGGTATATCCAAATCCTTTCCGGAAAAAGGTGTTCATAAGCTTCAGCGGGCAATCCTTCAAAGGCAGAATCCGGATTTTTGACCTTTCCGGTAAATTGATCAGGGAAATCGATGTCCCGGGAAAAAGAACCGTGGAATGGAACGGGGAAGGCCAGGAGGGAAACAGGGTTCCGGACGGAGTCTATATCATCCGGTTAAGTCACAGTCATTCCCGAAATTGGATTAAACTGGTAAAGCACTAAATTTGTCGTGTAAAGTTCGACTGATGTTCCGGCACGAATAATGCATGAAAAGGAATCTTTAATTTGAAAACCTCAGATCATTGACAGATGAACAAACTAAAATGGATGGCTATCATCCTGCTGGCAGGCATATTTACCATTAATGTATCTGCCCAGACCCAGGATGACAAATCGAAAAAACAGAAAAAAGAAAAAACGGAGAAGCCTGAAAAGGAAAAAAGTAAAGCTGGCAAGGAAATAGAGAAAGACTGGGACGCCACCAAAGAAGGAACCAAAAAGGGCTGGGATGAAACCAAGGAGGGCACCAAAAAAGGCTGGGAAGAAACTGAGGAATTCTTTTCCGGAGATAAATCTGATAACAAATCCGGAAAGAAGAAAAAGGAAAAGAAGAAAGATCCCGGCAATCAGGAGGATTAACAGGAATGAAGGAAGCGCTTTTCGGTCAGACTTTGCCGCAGCTAAAAAAGCTGGCGGAAGATTTGGGGCTGCCTCGTTTTGCAGCCACACAGATAGCACAATGGCTGTATGGTAAACATGCCACTTCCATTGACGAGATGACCAATCTTTCGAAGCAAACCAGGGCACTCCTTCAAAAACGTTACACCATCGGCCTTGATCCACCGGTTAATGTCCAGACTTCACGTGATGGGACAAAAAAATACCTGTTCAAAGCAGGAACCGGCTTTATAGAGGCAGCTTATATTCCTGACAGTGAAAGACATACTTTATGTGTCTCCTCCCAGGTAGGCTGTAAAATGAGGTGCCTTTTCTGCATGACCGGAAAACAGGGTTTACAGGGACAGCTGACGGCCAACCAGATCCTGAACCAGGTGCGAAATATCCCTGAGTTTGAGTTATTGACAAACATAGTTTACATGGGGATGGGAGAGCCGCTGGATAACCTGGAACCGGTCATGCAAAGCCTCGAAGTAATGACCTCGGACTGGGGTTATGGCTGGAGCCCCAAGCGGATCACCGTTTCCACCATCGGCCTGGTTCCTGAAATGCGTCATTTTCTTGAAAATTCCCGTTGCCACCTTGCCGTCAGTCTTCACTCGCCTTTTGAGGCTGAAAGACGATCCCTCATGCCGATCAGCCAGAAATATTCCATACAGGATATCCTGACAGAAATCAAACGTCATGACCTGGGAAGGCAGCGGAGGATGTCCTTTGAATATATTGTGTTCAAAGGGATGAACGATACACCGCGCCATGTCAATGAACTCGCAAGGATCCTGGATGGCATTCGCTGCCGGATAAATCTCATCCGCTTTCATGAAATTCCAAATACACCGCTTGAAAGTACCGATGAAAAAAGATTGCTTGAATTTCAAAATGCCCTGAAAGCCAAGGGTATTATCACCACCATCCGGGCCAGCAGGGGGCAGGACATCGATGCTGCCTGCGGCCTGCTGTCTACGCGGGAATTGCGCAAGTCCGCAGACCCTGAGAATTTAAAAATCATGAATTGATCTGCACCATGAAGCTAAAGAAAGGTTTTGCCAGCGACAACTGGTCCGGGGTGTGTCCCGAGATCATGGAGAAACTTGCCAAAGTGAACCCCGGACACAATGAAGCGTACGGGGAATTGAAGGATCCTTACACCGAGGCCGCGATAGAGAAATTCAAAAAGACTTTTGGCGAAGACATCGCCGTATTCTTCGTTTACAACGGAACGGCTGCCAACGTGCTGTCCATCTCCCACCTGATGCGATCCTACCATGCCGTGGTGACTGTTGAGACCGCCCATCTGAACGAGGATGAATGTTCGGCACCGGAAAAGTTCATGGGGAGCAAAATTCTGACCGTGGAATCTGCCGATGGGAAGGTCAGGCCGGAGTTGGTCGAGCCTTTCTTCAACAGTTTCGGTTTCCAGCATCATGCACAACCGAAAGTGATCTCCATCTCGCAGGTGACGGAACTGGGAACGGTATACACTCCGGAAGAGATCAGAACGCTGGCAGACTTTGCGCATGATAACGGGCTATTCCTTCATATGGACGGGGCCAGGATCGCCAATGCCGCCGTAACCCTTGATATTGATATGAAAACCATGACCGTCGATTGCGGCGTAGATGCCCTGTCCTTTGGAGGGACGAAGAATGGTTTGATGTTTGGTGAAGTAGTGATCTTTTTCGGGATGGATAAAGGGGATGATTTTGAATACCTGCGAAAGCAGGGTATGCAGCTTCATTCCAAAATGAGGTATATCGCTGCACAATTTGACAGATACCTAACCGGCGATCTCTGGAAAAAGAATGCACGCCATGCCAACACGATGGCGAAGAAAATGGGAAAAGCCATCGATCAAATTCCCGGCCTTCGTCTGACCAGGAAGGTTCAGGCCAACGGTGTTTTCTGTATTATGCCTTCTGATCTGATACCTGTCGTTCAAAAGGATTATTTCTTCCATGTGTGGAATGAAAATCCACCTATGGAGGAGGAAAAGGTAATACCCGGCGGGAAAGAGGTGAGGCTGATGTGCTCGTGGGATACCACCGACGAGGATATTGCAGGATTTGTATCCTTGATCAGGAAACACCTGTAAGCAGGCGATCGATCCTTTGTGTTGATCGCTGCGGCTAAAATTCCTTAGTTTTGAAAAAACTTTGATCATGAAATATGTTGGCGCGCATGTCAGCGCATCGGGAGGGGTGGAAAATTCACCAGGAAGGGCGCACGATATCGGGGCAAAGGCGTTTGCCCTTTTTACCAAGAATCAGAAACAGTGGTTTTCCAAAGCCCTGACTCCAGAAAATATTGATGGCTTCAAAGCCAATGTGGAAAAGTTTGATTATGACATGCGCTATATCATGCCGCATGACAGCTACCTGATCAATCTAGGGAACCCGGTCGCGGAAAACCTGAAAAAATCCCGCAGGGCCTTCCTGGATGAGATGCAGCGCTGCGAACAACTGGGCATACGACTGCTGAACTTTCACCCGGGCGCACACCTGAAGCAGATCTCCGAAGAGGAATGCCTGGCCACCATCTCCGAATCCATTAACATGACCCTTGATAAGACCAAGGAGGTGGTTGCCGTTATTGAGAATACCGCCGGGCAGGGAAGTAATGTGGGTTACAAATTTGAACACCTGGCTGCCATCATCGACCAGGTAGAGGACAAAAGCCGGGTGGGAGTGTGCCTCGACACCTGCCATACTTACACTGCCGGTTACGATATTAAATCGGAAGAGGGTTATGAGGCCGCATTCAGGGAGTTTGAAGAGATGGTAGGATTCGACTACCTGAAAGGCCTGCACCTGAACGATTCCAAAAAGGAACTGGGATCGCGTGTCGACCGTCATGATAATATCGGCAAGGGACTGCTCGGGCTGGATGTTTTCCGCCGCATCATGAATGATCCGCGTTTTGACGATATGCCCATGATCCTGGAAACACCGGATGAAAACCTGTGGAAAGAGGAAATCGCTCTGCTTTACAGTTTTGTTGATTAGTATCATCAAGAAAAATTCTAAATAAGTTTCTCAACTTGCTTCATGCAATAATCTGACGTAACTTTCAGGGTTATTTATTAAACCCAAAATACATCACTATGTCAGATAAAAAAGCAGATCTTGCCGGTCCCGGCATCAGCACCTATGAAGAGGTCGAAAAGATCCTTCCCATGGATTACAAAGCTTTATTGCCACCCTTGCGTCGCATGGAAGCACTTTATATGGTGAAAGAGTACATCGAAAAGCATCTCGCACAAGAACTGAATTTGCAGATGGTTCAGGTCCCGCTGATCGTGAGCAGGGAAAGCGGGGTCAACGACTACCTTGACCGTGACGGGTCACGCACACCGGTAGAATTTCCCTGCGGGCTGGGTTTGCCCGAAAGGATCAATGCACAGGTGGTGCAGGCGGCCACGAAATGGAAACGCATGGCCCTGAAACAGTTTGAATGTGCTGTGGGAGAGGGGATCAATACCGATATGCGGGCGGTAAGAAAAGACTATTTTCTCGACCATGACCACTCTTCCTATGTGGACCAGTGGGACTGGGAGAAAAGGATAACATCAGACATGCGGAATCTTGATTTTCTGAAAGATACCGTAAAGAAGATCTGGAAAGTTTTGTGGGAAGCCGGGCAGATGGCCAGGGAAAAATTCCCGGAATTGCGAGATCCGCGATATCCTGATTTTCCTGAAGAACTGAAATTCTTCCATGCCGAAGAGATCCTTGAAATGTATCCTGACCTGCCGCGGAAGCAGCGGGAAACAAAACTTATCCAGCAATACCCGGCGGTCTTCATCATTGGCATCGGGTGGGTGCTGGAGGATGGCTATCCGCATGAAATGCGCGCTGCCGATTATGATGACTGGGTAACCCCAACTGTTGAAAAGAATGGAAAACGGATGCACGGACTTAATGGTGATATTCTTGTCTGGAATCCTGTCACCAGGCGCAGGCATGAACTGACCTCCATGGGTATTCGTGTAACCAGGGAGACGCTGCGTCAGCAACTGGAAATGTCAGGTCAGCTCGATTTTTTGGAATTACCCTATCACCAGGCTATTTTGAATGATGAGATCCCCTTGAGTATCGGGGGTGGCATCGGCCAGGCACGCACCTATATGTACCTGTTGCGCACGGCACACCTGGGAGAGGTCACCGTATCCGTCTGGCCTGATCAGTTGAAAGAGATCTGTGCTGCAAAAAATATTCATGTGCTGGAATAAGATCTGCCTGACACATTGGTTCAAATCGTGAGGTTTCGGAGTGCGGGTTGCGGGACGCGAGGTGCGGGGTCACCCCTTTTTTCCATTTCCTCATACCCAATTCCTCAAAACCCCTCATGCTCCGACCGCCTGATGATCTCGTTCTGCAGGTCTTCGCCAAGGTCGTTGAAATAATCGCTGTAGCCGGCGACACGAACGATCAGGTCTTTATAGTTCTCAGGATGTTTTTGCGCTTTTCGCAGCGTTTGCGCGGTCACCACATTGAATTGAATATGGTGGCCGTCCATCCGGAAATAAGTCCTGATGAGGGCGACAAGCGCATCCAGGCCCTTTTCTGTTTCAAGCAGGGCGGGAGTAAATTTCTGGTTCAGCAAGGTGCCCCCGGTTCTCAGGTGGTCGATCTTTGCTGCCGATTTGATTACGGCGGAAGGTCCTTTACGGTCCGCACCGCTGCCAAAATAGACATGTGATGTGGTTGGCAGCATGTTAATCCTGAAATGCCCGCCCTTGGTATTGGGCCTTCCATTGACGGCCTCGTAAAAGGTCTCGAAGATCAATATGGCCTGTTGATCGGCATAATCATCATCATTGCCATACCTGGGCGATTCATTGATCAGCCGGTAACGCAGGTCATCCTCACCCTTGAAATTTTTCCCGGCAGCTTCGATCAAATGTTGCAAGTCCAGATGCTTCCGGTCAAAAACATGGTATTTGATAGCTGTCATTGTATCCGTCAGACTTCCCAGCCCCACACCCTGGATATAGCTTGTGTTGTAGCGCGCACCCCCGTTATTATAATCCCTGCCGTTTTGAATGCAATCGTCTATCAGCAGGGATAGGAAGGGAACGGGGATATTTTCGGCAAAAATCCTGTCGATGATGTTGTTTCCTTTGATCTTAATATCTGCAAAATGCCGCACCTGTTTTTGGAAGGCTTCTGCCAATTCTTCAAAAGAGGTGAAATTTCCCGGATCTCCCGTTGTAAGGCCTATGTTCTTTCCAGAGATCGGATCTTTACCATTATGAAGGGTGATCTCAAATATTTTGGCCAGGTTGAAATAACCGGTAAGGATATAGCTCTCCGTGCCGAATGCGCCGGTTTCAACGCAGCCGCTTGCCCCTCCGTTCCTGGCATCCACCAGGCTTTTTCCCTGGTTGAGCAATTGTTGGATAATCGCATCCGTATTGAATACAGAAGGTTGTCCAAACCCGGTACGGATGATCTTCGCCGCCCGTTTGATAAACCGGTCGGGATTCTTTTTGCTTACCTGTATCATGGAACTGGGTTGGAGCAAACGCATCTCTTCAATCACATCCAGCAGGATAAAGGTCATTTCATTCACCGCATCCTTTCCCTCTTCTGTTACTCCGCCCAGATTGATCAGAGCGAAGTCGGTGTATGTGCTGCTTTCTTTTGCGGTGACCCCGATCTTGGGTGGGGCGGGATGGTTGTTGAATTTGATCCAAAAGGCGTGTAAAAACTCTTTAGCCCGGTCTTCATCCAGGGTTCCTGCCTCCACTTCCTTTTGGTAGAATGGCATAAGGTGCTGATCCAGCCGGCCCGGGTTGAAACTGTCCCATGGATTGACTTCCGTGATAACCCCCAGGTGTATAAACCAGTAATGCTGAAGGGCTTCATGAAAGGTTTCCGGAGCATGTTCAGGCACGCGCCGGCAGATGGCTGCCATTTTTTGCAATTCCTCTTTTCTTTCAGGTTCAGTCGTATTTGCCGCCAATTCAGAAAGTTCGGAAGCATGCCTGTGCGCAAAATGAATGATGGCATCTGCCGAGATTTCCATAGCTTTTAACTCTTCCCTTTTTTGATAGGCCTGAGCATCATTATAAAAGTCCAGTGCATCGATAGCTTTTGTGATTTCTTTTCGGAGGTCACGAAAGCCTTTTTGGAACATTTTCTTTCCAAGCACAGTATGCCCTGGTGCACGCTGCTCCTGAAACTCTGTAAATACACCTGCCTTATAAGCGTTCAGCCAATCCTCATCGAGGTTGGCAAAAATCTTTTCACGGTTGGATTTGCCGGTCCAGAATGGAATAATAATATCGCGGTATGTCTCTTTGGTTTCTTCGTCAACCCTGAACCATACCTTTTTTCTGCTGTCCAGCGTCTCCAGGTCTTCCAGCGAATGCAGCGTGATCTCCGGGTAGGTGGGTACGGCTTTGGGTTCTGGTCCCCTTTCCCCTACGATCAATTCATCTTCGAGTATGCAAATATGTTTGTTTTCAAGTATATATTTGAAGGCCAATGCCCGGCGCACCGGCACGCTGACCTGCTGTGCCAGATCGCTCTGGTAGAATTCGGTAATTAATAGCGCGCGTTCGGCGCTGATGCGTGGAGTGGACTGAAGGCTGTGCTCCCTTAGTCTTTTTATTCTTTTGTTCATTCTTTTCTTTTTTGCCCGGCTTGAAAGCCGGGTTAACTGATAGCCGGCGGGTAATTTCATGAGCCGGCCTAATTCGGCTTTAAATCATCCTCCTATTGTGGCTTCAAATCCGTTTTTAATGATCATCTCTTTTATCTCGTCAATATGATCAGCAGAAGGTTCCTCAATGCCTTCCATCTTGTACTCCAAATTAAAACGCTCGTATTTGTGGCTGCCGATCTTGTGATAAGGCAGTATCGTCACAGGGTACGGTCGTGAAAGTTTTTGAAGGAAGGCGAGCATCCGCAGCAGATCCGCTTCATCATCATTCATCCCGGGAATGAGCGGATACCGAATTTCGATGGTCTTGCCCAGCCTGTCAAGTAGCCGGAGGTTTTCCAGAATAATTTTATTGCTGACACCCGTATATTTTTTGTGCATGTTGTCATCAAAATGCTTCAAATCATAGAGAAAAAGGTCCGTATAAACGGCCACCCTTTCCAACTCTTTTTGCCTTGTATACCCCGTCGTATCCATACAAGTATGGTAACCTTTCTTTTTCAGCACTTTTAAAAGCTTTAAACTGAACCTGAACTGCTGCATGGGTTCGCCTCCCGAAAGGGTGATGCCTCCTCCCGATTCCTCATACAATAAAGCATCCTTTTCCAGTTCCTCCATAAGCTCGTTTACCGTTATCTTTTTTCCGGCAACCGCTTCCTTTACAATTTCACGACCACTGACTTTCTCCTTCTTCCGGAAGGTCACGATCTCCCCGGACCTGCTTTCCGGATTGTGGCACCACCAACATCCCAGCGGGCATCCCTTCAGAAAAACGGTCGTGCGGATGCCGGGACCGTCATGCAGGGCGTAGTGTTTGATATCAAAGATGGTTCCTGTCATGGGGAGGTATATTTGTTAATTGCGTATTATTAATTGTGAGTTGTGGATGGTGATTAGTCTTATTGGATTAAAGGTTAATGGTACGGGGTTTTAAAGTTTTACAATGAAAATATGGGAAAATGATGTAATAGCCTGCCGCAAAGGACAGTAGGCGGGATGTTATTGCCTGTAGAACATCCAGCATTCGTAGAGGCCCATGCCCGTTTCCGTGTGGGTGAGGTGGATATGTCCGGATAGTTCTTTCATTGCTTCAGCAAAGTTAACGCATTTCATCATTATTGACGCAGGCTGGAAAATAAAATGAGTGGTTCACAGGAAGCCTGCAAACAAAGCGGCCAATCATCCTGTAATTTGAGGATTATAGCAGTTCATTCGCCAGGTTCGCCAGCTCGGACCTTTCGCCCTTCTCAAGCCGCACATGGGCGTAGATCTCATGATGTTTGATCTTGTCAATGAGGTAGGACAGGCCGTTGGACTGGCTGTCGAGGTAAGGAGTATCAATCTGGTAGATATCCCCTGTGAATATGATCTTGGTGCTTTCGCCGGCACGTGTGATGATTGTTTTCACCTCGTGGGGTGTCAGATTCTGGGCTTCATCGACAATAAAGATCACATTTGAGATACTTCGGCCGCGGATATAGGCGAGCGGGGTGATCATCAGTTTTTCATTCTCGATGGCTTCGCTGATCCGCTTGTACTCCTTGTCCTGCTCCCCATACTGGTTCTGAATATATTTCAGGTTGTCCCAGAGCGGCTCCATATATGGATTTACCTTAGAATTGATATCACCGGGCAGGTAACCAATATCCTTATTGCTGAGCGGCACGATCGGACGGGCCAGGTAGATCTGCTTGTAATTGCGGCGCTGTTCCCATGCTCCCGCAAGGGCAAGTAATGTCTTGCCGGTTCCCGCTACACCCTGTATGGTAACCAGTTTCACTTCCGGGTTCAGGATGGCGTGCAGGGCGAATACCTGTTCGGCATTGCGGGGGAGAATACGTGAAACGGCTCTTTTTTCGACCCTTTCAATTCTTTCCGTGATCGGATTGAAATATCCCAGTGCAGAAGCCCGCTGGCCTTTCAGGATGACATAATGATTAGGAAAAACCTGATCAATATTGAGTTCTTCCTTCGAACAAAAACCGTCCCTGTATAATTTATCGATCATGTCAGAATCTGCCACATCGTGGATACTTTTCCCGGAATACAACGAATCGATATTCTGAACCTTTCCTGTTTCAAAGTCTTCAGAATAGATATTCATAGACTTCGCTTTCAGCCGGAGGTTGATATCCTTGCTGACAAGCACGACCCTTTTGTCCGGATGGTCTTCTCTCAGTTTGAGGGCGGCATTCAAAATCCGGTGATCTGCTTTGTCTTCACCAAAAACAGCCGTGGCATCCTTTTTTGGCTTTCTGTTCATGACGACAATAAACCTCCCTTTTTCCGGACCATTCAGCCTTCTCCAGTTTGTCATCGTATACTTCCCGGAGATCTTGTCCATAAAGCGAATGAATTCACGGGCCTCAAAATTCTTGGTATCATTGCCTTTTTTGAAATTGTCCAGTTCTTCCAATACCGTGATCGGTATCGCAACGTCATTTTCCTCAAAACTGTTAATGGCATTATGGTTATATAAAATAACCGAGGTGTCCAGCACAAATATTTTGGTGGCTTTCTTGGGCGCAGGAGGTTCGCTAACGGTTTTAGCCATCTAGAAAGAATTAATGTATTCGGGATTCATTTCAAAAGTAGAACGATAATAAATTGAAATATTGTGGTGCAGTCAGAGTTTCAAACAATTCCCCGTTGACAAATTTTTCAGACGCGATGATTCTGCCGATATACCTACCTTTGTGAATATTCATCAATGAGCTTATGAGCGAAAAAAAGAAACTGTTTTTGCTGGATGCCATGGCCCTCATTTACCGGGCCTATTTTGCACTCAGTAAAAATCCCAGGATCAATTCAAAGGGAATGAACACCTCGGCCATCGTCGGATTCAATAATACATTGTACGATGTACTGAAAAATGAAAAACCCACCCATATCGGGGTCGCTTTCGACATGTTTGCTCCTACGGTAAGGCATACCGATTTTGAGGACTACAAGGCCAACAGGGAAGAAATACCCGAAGACATCGCAAAGGCTTTGCCATATATCAGGGAATTACTGAATGGCTACAACATCCCTGTACTGGGCGTGGAAGGATATGAAGCGGATGATATCATAGGCACATTGGCCAAGCAAGCGGAAAAGGATGGTTTTATGACCTACATGATGACCCCTGACAAGGACTTTGGCCAACTGGTTTCTGAAAATATATTTATGTATAAGCCGCCCAGGATGGGAAATAAGGCAGAAGTACTTGGGGTTAGAGAGATCTGTGAAAAATATGGTATTCAGCGGCCTGAACAACTGATTGATATACTTGGCCTGTGGGGGGATGCATCGGACAACATCCCGGGTGTGCCGGGCATCGGGGAAAAAAGGGCCAAAGAACTTATTGCTGAATATGATTCTGTTGAAAATCTGCTTGAAAATACAGACAAGCTGAAAGGCAAGCAAAAGGAAAATGTGGAAAAATATGCTGACCAGGCGATACAGTCCAAACAGCTGGCGACCATTATCCTTGATGTTCCCGTTGATTTCAATCCCGATGAGCTGAAAGTGTCTGATCCTGACCCTGAAGCCCTGAAAAAGCTATTTGATGAACTGGAATTCAGAACTTTCGCCAAAAGGTTCTTTACAGACCTTGCTCAAAAAGAGGGGGAGGGCAAGACAAGTATCCAGGCCGAACTGTTTATGGAAACTGACGCTGAAAATGGAAATGCGGGTGACCGATCAGCATGGAATACACTGGCAAATTCGAAACATAATTACCAGCTTATTCAAAATGAAAAAGAGGCAACCCAACTTGTTCAAAAGCTTAGCAAAACATCGGCATTCTGTTTTGATACGGAAACCACCGGCCTTGACCCCAACGATGCCGAACTGGTGGGTATCTCTTTTGCCATCAAACCCAAGGAAGCCTGGTATGTCGCCCTGCCGGAGAACTATAATGATGCATTGAAGATCGTTCAGTTATTTCGTCCTGTTTTCGAAAACGGGAAGATTGAAAAAATAGGACAAAATGTCAAATTTGACCTGTCCATGCTGAAATGGTACGATATAGAAGTGAAAGGACCACTCTTTGATACCATGATCGCCCATTATCTCCTTGAACCTGACCTCAGGCACAACATGGATTACCTGGCTGAGACCTACCTGGAATACAAGCCGGAACCGATTGAGAACCTGATAGGTAAAAAGGGCAGGAAACAGCTCAGTATGCGTGAGGTCGATGTGGAAAGGGTGAAGGAATACGCCGCTGAAGATGCGGACATCACGCTTCAGCTTAAAGCAGTATTCCAACCCAGGTTAAAAGAAACCGACACCATAGACCTCTTTGAAAAGATCGAAATG
This sequence comes from bacterium, assembly GCA_037382165.1. Classification (GTDB taxonomy): domain Bacteria; phylum Bacteroidota; class Bacteroidia; order Bacteroidales; family F082; genus JAADID01. The sequence goes on from JARRQC010000127.1 coordinate 12,881, forward strand.
CCCCTGGTGCCGGTACTGGCCTCCATGGAATCGGAAGGGGTAAAGCTCGATATAGGGAACCTTAATGAATACAGTAAGGAGCTGGAGAAATATATCGGTGAAACGGAAAAGAATATTCACCGCCTTGC
>JARRQC010000128.1:0-13569 GCA_037382165.1 bacterium
TGGGCAGTATTCAGGAAGAAATGAGGCCTGCCTTTGTGGGAAAGAAGAAGAAAAATTTCTGAAATCGCTAAAAATCAAATCCTTCGGAGGTGAGTTTTCGCCTGATGATCTTCCCTTCTTTAGATATCTGGACACCCCAGCGATCCTTTTTATAATGAAAAGCGACACCATACCCTGTAAATCCGGGCTCTTCATAAATCGCCGCCACAATCAGCTTTGCCCCGTGGTATTCATCCCGGATGGCATCGATAACCGTTTGCGGAAGTTGTTCCAGCGGGATATTACGAAGGGATAGCAGCCAGTTCCCTTTATGGTCATAGGTGACGGTCAGGCTGTCTTTTCCCTCGTAAAATCGTGCCGTCCATTCCTTGTAGCGTTCGCCTTCATATTCCCATTTTACATCCCTGCTTTCCGGGTATTGCCTTTCAAGCGCTTTACGGACCTTTGCTGGTGCCCGCTGGGCGGACAGTCCGGATGAAAGGAGGAGCACACTCAGGAAGACCAGTATTTGTTTCATGATAATTGTTCTAAATTCGATTCAAAAATAACGGAATGTCCGGATAAAATACATTATGAAAGTAAAGATCCCTGCAGCTCAGAAACAATAGTTAATTTTGCAGGACTGTAAAACACATGGCAATAGCCACTGATTATCTGGTCATTTTAAGCAAGAAAGACAGGCCAATGCGCATAGATATCATCACCATATTTCCGGAGATGTTCGAAGGTCCCTTCTCCGAAAGCATTATCAAACGTGCTCAGCAAAAAGGATTCGCCAGTTTACATTTGCATCAACTACGTGATTACACTACCGATAAACACAATAAGGTGGATGATTATGCATTTTCAGGCGGTGCGGGGATGGTGATGATGATAGAACCGATCGCACGCTGTCTCGATGATTTGCAGGGACAGAGGGATTATGATGAGATCATTTATATGAGCCCGGACGGTGAGGTGCTGGACCAGAAAACCGCCAATGCCTTTTCTATGTTGCAGAATATCATTATTCTCTGCGGTCATTACAAAGGCATTGATGAGCGGATCAGGGAACACCTGATAACGCGGGAAATCTCCATAGGAAATTATGTGCTATCGGGCGGAGAACTGGCTGCCGCTGTGCTTGTCGACAGTATTGTCAGGTTGATTCCTGGAGTGCTGGGTGACGAAACATCTGCCCTGAGCGATTCCTTCCAGGACGGAATGGTATCTCCGCCGGTCTATACCCGACCCAGGAAATTCAGGGGATGGGAAGTTCCGGACATTTTACTCTCCGGGAATGAAAAGAAGATCGCAGAATGGAAATATGATCAGGCGATGAAAAGAACCCGGGAGAGAAGGCCGGACCATTTCAACCAGGATTCAAAAGGATCGGAGAAATGAAGCTGATATGAACCGCATTTCCGGCTGTGGGTTTGAACTTATTCAACGCTCAATTTAACAATGGAGATAATATACAGTAAGACCATAAATATTTTCGATGAATTTATTTGCAGTTATTGAAATAGCTGTATATTTGCACCCGTTTTTCAAGGAACTACCCCCAAAGGATAAGAAGATGAGCAAGAATGAATTAATAAAACTGGTTGAAGATACCGTAGAGGTAAAGAAATTTCCCAAATTCACAGCAGGTGACACCATTTCAGTTACCTATAAAATCAAGGAAGGAAACAAGGAACGTCTCCAGAAATTCCAGGGGGTTGTCCTCCAACGTGTCGGAAGCGGTCCTACAGCTACCTTTACAGTAAGAAAGATCTCAAACAATATCGGTGTTGAGCGTATATTCCCCATTTCCTCTCCATCCATTGAGGAAATCGTCATCAACAAGGTTGGTGTTGTCAGAAGAGCCAGGTTGTTCTATTTCAGGGAACTCCGCGGCAAAAAGGCAAGAATCAAGGAAAAAAGAGTATAAAGAATCCAGACATCATACAACTCCGGTCAGCTTGGCCGGAGTTTTTTTATTCCTTCTTCCCAGGGATCCTGGATCTGGAGATCAGTCTGAAGCACCACGCTGTCGAACCACCTCATACATCAGAATACCTGCGGCCACCGAAACGTTGAGCGAACCGACCTCCCCCCTCATCGGGATACGGATCAGGCCATCAGCTTTTTTTAAGTATTCCGGTGATATTCCCTCGTCCTCGGCTCCAAGGATCAGGGCTACAGGCCCGGCCAGATTCAAATCATGGTAAACCGTATCGGCTTTTTCCGTGGCTGCCACGATCTGCAAACCGCTTTCTTTCAGGAAATCAAGGGTATTCTTCAGGTTGTCGCTGCGGCAGATGGGCAAGCGGAAGATGGCGCCGGCAGACGATTTAATGGTGCCCGCGTTTAACTGCGCCGACCCTCGGGAGGGGATGATCATGGCATCCACACCGGCACCTTCCGCCGATCTAAGGATCGCACCAAAATTTCTTACATCGGTAATGCGGTCCACAATGACCAGGAACGGCATTCGTCCCTCCTCAAAGACTGTAGGAAGAAGTTGCTCGAGTTGATAAAAATGAACCGGAGAGATATAACCGATAATCCCCTGATGATTTTTTCGGGTGATCCTGTTCAGCTTTTCATGAGGAACGATCTGATAAGGTACTCCACTGCTTTTCAACAATTTCATTATTTCTCTGAAACGGTCGCTACGCAGCCCCTTTTGTACTAACACCTTTTCGATCTCCTTACCGGAAAGGATCGCCTCAGAAACGGGATGAAACCCATAAACGATCTCCTGTTGTTGCTCAGCTGTTCTCTTATTCTTCATCTTCCAGGTATTCTGAAGGAAGGCTTTTTTTGGTTGTCACTCCCATTTTCTTTAGTTGCTCCGCCTGGTTGACCAGGTTGCCTTTTCCAGAGATCAACTTATTATGTGCTGCCTGGTATGCTTTTCCGGCGCTATCCAAAGAGGAACCAATCTTATCGAGATCCTTCACAAACCCTTCAAATTTATCGTACAGCAATCCACCCCGCCGGGCGATCTCCAATGCATTTTGAGACTGCTTTTCATATTTCCAGATGGAGGCTACGGTACGAAGGGTTGCCAACAGGGTTGTGGGGCTGACGATGACAATACGCTGGTTCCACGCAAAGTTGAACAGTTCATGATCCGATTGCACAGCCAGGCCGAAGGCGGATTCCACAGGAAGGAACATCAGCACAAAGTCAGGGGAGTTAATCCCCAGCAGGTCACTGTAGTTTTTATCACCAAGCTCTTTCACATGTTTCCTGATCGATTCAAGGTGTCTTTTCAGGGCCGCCTGGCGCTGGATATCAGTTTCTGCACTGACATATTCCGTATAAGCGGTCAGGGAGACCTTTGAATCGATGACCAGGTGTTTTTCTTCCGGCAGCCGGATGACCGCATCAGGCCGGTAACGATTACCATCTTCTGATTTAGCGGCATGCTGAAGAGAATATTCTTCATTTTTTATCAATCCGGATTCCTCAAGGATCCTTTCCAGTATGATCTCTCCCCAGTTGCCTTGTTTCTTGGTATCTGATTTTAACGCCTTTGTCAGGTTCTTCGCATCCTCATCAAGCCGTAGACTCAACTCCTGCAGATTCTTCAGTTCAAGTTTGAGATTTAAGTGGTCTTCCTTCCCTTTCTCGTAAGTTTCCTGAACCTTGGCTTCAAATTTTTCGATTTTTTCCTTCAGTGGATTGAGCACATCCTGCAACTTCTTGCTGCTGGTTTTGTCAAAATCTTCGGTATTTTGTTTGAGGATGCGGGTGGCCAGATTTTCAAATTCGGTCTGGAATTTCTTTTGCAGTTCCTCCACCTGTTTTTTCTCTGAGTCAAGTCTTTCCATCAGGTTGGTATACGCTTCTTCCTTGGCTGCATATCTCAATTCTGAGGCTTTGTGACTTTCCCTTTCCTTGGAAAGTTGTACTTCAAGATGATCCCTTTCCCGCACAAGATTTTGAATCCGTTCCTCGAGCACGCCCTGTTCACGCTCACGGCCTGACTTCTCTTCCATCGCACGTGATGCAGATTCTACAATCATTTTCTCCAGTGAAAGTAACTTTGTTTTTTGGTAAAAGTACCAAATAAACGGTGCCGGCAGCCTGAAATTATCCAGTTTTCGATTTGCAATCCGCACCAATTCTGCTTATTTTTATAGGGAATTTAAAAAGATGAAAAGAATTAGCATCAGGCTTCCACTTCTATTCTCATTGATGGTTTTCATCACAGCGGCAGGCATCTCACAATCCACGCGGATGAAAAAACCGGAGTTAAAGGCTTTTCTTCAAATGCATATGGAATATCCTGCGGCAGCTTTGGACAGGGGGGAGCAGGGAACCGTTAAGATTTCTTTTGTTACCAATGAACAGGGGGAAGTTACGAGCCGTAAAATCACCGCTGGCGTTTCGGATAAGGTTGACAGTGCTGCGCTGCAACTTTTCGATCTGATCCTGTGGCAGCCTGCGGAAGAATATGGGGTTCCCGTAGCCGGGCAGGGAGAATTTAAAATTAAGTATCATCCCGGGAAATACCATCAGATGGTCAGGAAAAGGGGATATGACCGAATACCCCTGGCTTATGAACCTGCTGACCGTTCGGGTAAGATCTATACAGTTAAGGAACTGGACGAAGCCCCTTCAGCCCTGCTGGACACAATCTATCCTGATGTGTCGCATTTTCTGGCCGGCAACCTGGTTTACCCTGAACAGGCAGACAAACTGGCCATTTCAGGAGTGGTAAAGCTTCGCTTCGTTATTGAGACCAACGGGCTACCATCCAATATTATGATCATTGATCCTGTCGGAGCAGGATGCACCGAAGAGGCGATTCGGGTTGTTGAACTGATTACGTGGCGCCCCGGTATCAAGGACAGGAAAGCAGTTCGAACCTGTTATAATATGAGCATCACCTTTGATCCCGCTGATGAACTCAGAAACAAGTACATCCCCAATCAAACCAACACCGGCATATGAGCCCTCATCTTTCTTAAGACCGTTTATTGCCCCTGTCAATATTAGTATCGAAAAGTTGAAATCTTCAATTGTCCTGAGAGTGAAAACTTTTATATTTGCGCCCATTGGTAAACGCAAAAACGAATCTGTATGAAACGATTATTGCTCATAGCATTTGTTCTGATCACTTTTTCCGCATTTAGCCAGGATACGATCCGTGTAGGAAATTGGGAAATCACCGGCAAGGCCAGTCTGAATATTTCACAGAGTTATTTTTCCAACTGGGCTCAGGGAGGGACGAGTAACTTTACTTCCATGGGCCGCTACACGATGTGGACCAATTATCAGAAAAACAAGCACCGGTACACGAATTGGCTCGATCTGGCATTGGGATACACGGTTTTTTTAGATGAAGACCCGATGAAAACAGAGGATAAGATCGAATACATCACCAGTTATCTTTATAATTTTCATAAGCACTGGGATTTTTCTGTCCTGGGTAAGTTCGCCTCACAGTTTGCCAAAGGTTATGATTATTCTGTAGATTCGACGAATTACATTTCCCGGTTTCTTGCACCGGGGTACATTGACCTCGGGCCCGGTATCAGATATGAACCTGTTGACTGGTTCTTTATCAACCTCTCCCCTGCCATGGCCTCCTGGATCATTGTAAATGACCAGGCACTCGCTGACTCTGGTTACTTTGGCGTCGATCCGGCTGAATTTGATGATCAGGGGATGCTGATCTCACACGCCAAAAAGGTAAGAACGATGTTCGGAGCCAAAATGATGATGGTACTGGAAAAGGAAGTGTACAAGAACATCAATGTGGGTACAAAGCTCGAACTATTCTCCGACTACCTCCAGAATCCTCAGAACATTGATGTGAACTGGCAGGTACTTATCGGACTGAAAGTCAACGACTGGTTGAATGTGGATATACAAACTACCCTCTTGTATGACGACGATGTACTGATCACTGACAAAGACGGCAATGAGGGACCCAGAACACAATTCCGACAACTGCTGATGCTGAGTGTCGGTTACGCCTTTTAGCGTGAAGAAAATAGGGCTTCTTTCGGATACCCATGGTTTTTTACATCCCGCGGTGTCCGATTTTTTTAAAGATTGCGACGAGATCTGGCATGCCGGCGATATCGGCACCCTGGAAGTAGCCCGTCAGTTGAGCGACATGAAACCGCTTCGAGCTGTTCACGGCAATATAGATGGTGGCCAGCTGCGTATTCAGTTCAGGGAAGCAGAACAATTTCTTTGTGAACAGGCCAGGGTACTGATCTTACATATTGGTGGTTATCCGGGAAAATATTCTCCAAAGGCGCTTAAACTCATCAGGGAATTTCAACCCTCACTTTTCATATCAGGTCATTCTCATATTCTGAAGGTTATGTATGATGAGAAACACAACCTGCTTCACATCAATCCCGGGGCCGCAGGCAAATCAGGACTCCATCAATCGACCACCATGGTCAGGTTTATCATTGACGGGGAGCGCATAAGGGACCTGGAAGTGTATGATCAGCCAAGAAGCCGGTCTGTTGGCTAAAAGGATCCTTATCAAAAAAAGAATGCAGTAAGTCTATTACCGGAGCCGGTCTGCCGAGCGGATCAGTTTCTCATCAGACATAATAGCCCTGCTGGCAAGGATAAGGAAGACCAGCGCTACCACGGGAAGATAAGCACCCGGAACACCGTAGGTGGTCACCCCACCGCTGACCTTTTCCATTTCCGGTGAATAATAAAAGAAGAAAAGCGCGATCAATACGACAAGCATAATTACAGATATCCTGATAAACATCAGCTGCCGCATCCTGGTTTTGTATAAGAATATGGTCAGGAAGGAAAATAAGAGTACAAGTGAGGACAGCCCCAGCATGGGCCAGATAAAATAAGCAGGTACATCCGGGACATTATCGGGCACCAGGCTTTCCATTTTATAGGTATACAAAACCAGGCTGTCATTGATACCAATGGCATCTGCAAGTGGAAAGAAAAATGAAACCGCCATGGCAATGGTGGCGAGCAATAAATAAACACTTTGTATTCTCTGGATCATTTTCTGTTTGGCATTATTTTAGATTGCAAAAGTAATAATATGATGAATCGGCCAGACTCCGTTCCCCCAGCTATTGATTAATTATTTTTATAAATTTATTATAAACTGATATTTAGTACTTTACAACTAGATCAAATTGCCTAAGGTGGTCGAAAGAAAACATAATGATCAAGCAATATAAAAAATGAGTTGAGGAAGGTTAAATTCTAAAATTCAAATTATGTATGATATTGTAGAGCTTAATGGAAAGCTTGTTGCAGAATTGAGAGAAATTGCGCAGAAATTGAATATTCCCAAAACTGAAAAACTGCTTAAGAAAGACCTCATTTACAAGATACTGGACCAGCAGGCATTGCATCCTTCCAAAGATATGCTGGACAAAGAAGTTAAAGATAAATCAAAGAATTCTCAAAAGAAAACGGGTAAAACCGATGCTGCCAAAAGCAATGCCGGCAAAGAGGATAATAAAAAAGGGGAAGAAAAGCCAAGAAGGCGTGGACGTCCGAGAAAGAAACCCGAACTGGCTGCTTCATCAATGCCAAAGAAAGAGTTGACTGAAATGGCCGATGAGTCTATCTCTGGCGGAAAAACAAAAGCTCCCGAATCAAAAGCTCCTCCCGTGGAGAAAAAGGATAAGGCGGATGAAAAAACGCCACGATCCGGCCCGGACAGAAAGAAGCCCCAGGAAAGCCAGTCTGCAAGAGACAGGGATCACAGGGAAAACAAAGAGAAAAAAGATCTGCCGGATTCCCGTGAGAAACATAACCGGGATCAGAAACATACTTCCAGGCGTGAGCCCAATAACCAGGATCGGGATCAGAAACATGCATCCAGACGCGAATCGGGAGAGCAGGAACAATCCCGCCAACGTCGTGAATATCCTTTTGAATTCGAAGGAATGGTTTCCGCTGAAGGAGTCCTCGAGATCATGCCTGATGGGTATGGCTTCCTTCGTTCTTCGGACTATTATTACCTGAATTCTCCGGATGACATTTATGTATCGCAATCACAGATCAAATTATTCGGCTTAAAAACAGGTGACACCATTCAAGGAAGTATACGGCCACCCAAGGAAAGTGAAAAATATTTCCCGCTGATCAAGGTCGAAAAGATCAATGGCAAGCTGCCCGAAGACGTACGCGACCGTATTCCCTTTGACTTCCTTACCCCTTTGTTCCCGGAAGAAAAATTTAAACTTACCGGCCACAAAGAGGAAAGCATGTCCGTAAGGATCATGGATATGTTTTGCCCCATCGGTAAGGGACAACGCGGATTGATCGTTTCGCAGCCCAAAACCGGAAAAACCGTTTTGCTGAAGGAAATCGCCAATGCAATTGCTGCCAATCATCCGGAAGTCTACCTCATTATCCTTCTCATTGACGAAAGACCGGAAGAGGTTACAGATATGGAACGTAGTGTTAACGCCGAAGTGGTCGCTTCAACTTTTGACGAACCTGCTGAGAAGCATGTCAAGATCGCCAACCTGGTGTTGGAAAAAGCCAAAAGGCTTACCGAATGCGGACATGATGTGGTCATCCTGCTGGATTCAATCACCCGCCTGGCAAGGGCTTATAATACCATGGCCCCCGCTTCCGGAAAGGTACTTTCAGGTGGTGTGGAAGCCAATGCGCTGCAAAAGCCAAAAAGATTCTTCGGTGCTGCCCGGCAGATCGAGTTTGGAGGTTCACTCACAATCCTGGCCACTGCATTGATCGAGACCGGGTCCAAGATGGACGAAGTGATCTTCGAGGAATTCAAGGGTACAGGAAATATGGAATTGCAACTTGACAGGAAATTGTCGAACAAACGAATCTATCCTGCCATTGACATCGTCGCATCCAGTACGCGCCGTGAAGACCTGCTGGTGGATAAGGAAACCCTGCAACGTGTCTGGATCCTTAGAAACCATCTTTCAGATATGAATACGGTGGAAGCCATGGAGTTTCTGCTGGATAAGATCAGGTTTACCCAGACCAATCAGGAGTTTCTGATTTCGATGAATGGCTGACGGATGTAAATACCTCACAAAAAACGCCTGGTGGATATCCATCAGGCGTTTTTTTCTGGTTGGCAGAAATTAATTTTTTACTCGTAGCAGAAATCGGGATTGAGCTTGGATGGTGCCTGCTGGCGGACAGTACCATGTAATCCCAGCACGATTACAGGGTTCACAGGGTCATTGCTTGAGATCGTAACCGTCCTGTGCTGCACACCAAAATCTCCGAGGGTATTCACTTTCACGACCAGTGCGCCATCTTCTCCCGGACCAATGTATTTGCGAGGTGGCGCAATCACACTGCAACCTACCGAGCTGATCTCATTGATAACGAGTTCCTCGCTTCCCCTGTTGGTAAAAAGAAAGGAGTGAACGACATTTTTTCCTCGGCTCAGGTGGCCAAAATCATAATTGTATTCATTGAAATACATACGGGGCACGCTGTCAATAATTACCGAATACATGAATTGCGAGGAATCCTCAACGATATTTCCCACAAGATAAAGGAATTTGTAAGGATTCTTCTCATCGTCACTGTCTATAGCGATTTCTGCATGGGTGAGCCCCGTGGGTAATTCCTTGATCACTTCAAAATCAATAATCGCCTTACCATGCTGCCCCGGATTGAGCACCGGGGGTTGGTAATTCATCTCTACATATTTGCTGATCTTACCGCTACGGAAGCTGATCGTCCTTTTCCCGAAATTATACATGCCCAGTTCATGATGGACAGTTTCTCCAAGGATAATGTCCCCGATAAAGATTTCCAGGCTATCTGCAGCGAATCCAATATTACCAATGCGAAAAGGATACTGCCTGAGAAGGGTGCTGTCAACTGTCTTTTGACCAGAAGCCAGAAGAGAACCAAGAAAGAATGCTATAATTAAAAAATGCCTGCCCCTCACCTTTACATTAATTTTTCAGCCAATTCGGACATCTTCACGCCTCCGAAGTTCCCTGAACTCATCATTAAATAAATGGATTTCTTCTCCCTGCGTGTCACCAGCCAATCTTCTAATCCCTTTGAATCTGCAAATATAGCAAGCTTTTCATATCCAAAAGATTTATTGATAAAGTGCGGGTCCAGATCAGGCAATCGTTTCATTTTCAGCGCATGCGGATTATAAAATACAGATGCCTCATCCGCACCATCCAGGCTGCCCCTGTAATGATCCAGAAATTCCTTATTCAGGCTGGAATAGGTATGCAATTCCAGGCAACTGACCAGGCGATGTTCAGGAAATTGCTCGCGTACGGCGGCGAGCGTAGCCTTCACTTTGGAGGGAGCATGGGCAAAGTCCTTGTATAAGCGGCTGCCCTCTTTCTCAAGAACAAGTTCCAGCCGGTTCGATGTGCCGTCAAAAGAGGAGATGTGCCTGTAGAAAACGGAAGCGGAAATACCCAACGCTTCACATATGTGCCTGGCTCCTTCAATATTCAGCAGGTTATGACCGCCGAAGATGCGTAACGGAACCCTTTTACCTCCAATTATCAGGTAGGTAATTCCCTCATCAATAGTATACTCAGGCATCTTGTAACCGATCTTTTCTATAGCACTTTTACCATTGTCTACCAGCTCGGCCAGTTTATTATCCTGCATACAATAAACCAGCTTCCCCCCGGGGGAAATCAGGTCGATGAATTTTTCAAATTGGGAGAGGTAATCCGGGAAAGTGGGAAAAACATTGATGTGATCCCATGCAATTCCGCTTATCAACGCGATGTCGGGTTTATACAGGTGGAATTTTGGCCGGCGGTCAATTGGTGAACTGAGGTATTCATCTCCTTCAAAAACCATAACCGGTGCTTTTTCACTTAACCTGACCATGACATCGAAATCCTTTAACCTGGATCCGACAAGGTAGTCGAAATTCATTTTCGACTCCCGGAGTATGTGCATCACCATGCCGGTGATCGTTGTTTTACCGTGACTTCCTCCTATTACCACCCGAAGCTTATCCCTGGCATGATCATAAAGGAATTCAGGGTACGAATAGATAGTCAGTCCCATGGCTTGCGCCTGTTTCAGTTCCGGGTTGTCCGGTTTGGCATGCATACCCAGGATGACTGCATCTATGTTCTCATTCAACCGCTCCGGATACCAGCCTTCCTTTTCAGGAAGCAATCCGTGCGATCTCAATCTGCTGCGCGAAGGTTCGAAGATCTCATCATCTGATCCGCTTACCTCATGACCATTGATTTTCAGGGCAATTGCAAGATTGTGCATCGCACTGCCCCCCACGGCTATAAAGTGAATCCTCATCAGGGATTCAAAATTAGATAATTTGTGTTGTTGGGGTTTAAAATATTGGATTCTCTTTATTAATTGATCATATTTTAGTAATTTTAATCAGTGAGACTGTGGTTTTGAAAACTACACATGCGTTAAAACCACATTATCGTACTTTCATCCGCCGATACACTTCGGCAGGCACGTCTGTCTGGCAGCAGACAGGTTCCCCGCAGTTTACTGCGGATAAATAAGGCGAAATATCTCGTGGACGCTGCCACGAGGAATTTATTTAACAAATTAAAAGTAATGAAGACATATTTAATACCGGTTGATTTTTCAGACGCAATGCAGGTGACCCTGGATTATGCCATCTTTTTAACAAAAGACCAGCCGTGCAGCCTTTTCCTTTTCCACATCTACCCGGATCAGCTTATCATACCGGACTCCAGTTTTCCCACTGGTGTTGACACAGATGCTTTTCTCAGCACGGAATATATTACTGAGCTAAGAAAACAGGCTGAAAAAAACATGTCTGCAGCGGTTGAGGAACTTGAAAAAACACTAAAAGAAAGAGGACTCCGTCATATTGAAGTAGAATCCCAGATTTCAGGCGGCGATCCGGAATGGGAGATCAATGATATCTGCGAAAAACTTCAACCTCAGCTGATCATCATGGGAAGTCGTGGTGAGGGCAACAAGGGATTTCTGGAAGGAAGCATGGCGGAAAAGATCATGATCAGGGCCCAGCGGCCTGTAATTGCCGTTCCGGAAAAGACAGGCGAAATCAGGCTCAAAAACCTGATGTATGCCACCAGTTTTGAAAACCGGGACCTCGCCTCGATCATTTCCATTCATGATGCATTAGAACATCTGGATATCAAGATTCATATCGTTCACTTCAGGCTGAAACACCGGGAAGATTTGTCTGCCCTAAGAATGGATCAGCTGAAACAATCCCTTCAGGATGTCTTTCCCGATTATAAGATTTCCTATCACCTTATCGACGGTGGCGAAAAAGCAGATGCGCTTCATGGTTTTATAAAGGATTATGATATTGATATGATTTCATTTATCGCCCATAAAACCCATATTTTCAAGAATCTTTTCAGCAATAAGATCAACAAGAAAGATTTTTTCAAACTGGAACTGCCTATGCTTGCCATACCGGATACGGAAAGTTGATCTTACGATTTAGGATCCTTCAATTGTGGCGGTTTAACTCGCCGTTTATCTCAATTGAAAACCTCCTGACGAAATCTGTAACCCTCTATACCTTTAAACCTCCAGCACTTTGGTGCCGGCTACGACATATACGCGACTTCCCTTTTCAGGCTTCATGATCCTGTTACCGGTAAAGCTTCCGAAAGAGGGTAAGATCATTCGTTTCCCGGTCATGTAGAAACAGGGTAATTTTAAGTGTTGTTTGGAAGGCCCCTTTAACCTTACAGCAGGATGAACATGGCCACACAATTGGAATAAATCAGGGGAACTGTCATCAGGTTGATGAGAGAGCAGGAACCTGTCGAGCACGAGCCGGTCATTTATTTGAAGGCGTTCCTCCATTTTAGCCCTGAAATCCGGAAGGTCATGGTTACCCGTTACCAAATGAAACCGGACATCGGAAAAGTTTTCAATGACATCCTCAAGGTATGAGGCTTCCTTGTTAAAATCACTATGAAACAAGTCTCCGAGGAAAAATACAGTCTTTGGTTGATATTCATTCAACAATTGAGTAAGGTTTATCACATCCTCTTTCATTTTCCCGATGGGTACGGCAATACCCGCCTTCCTGAAATGGGATACTTTACCCAGGTGAACATCAGCTGCCAGGAGCGCCTCTTTTTCCTCCCAGTACACCACCTTCAGCGGATGCATGACAAAATGCTGGTCCTGAATAATTATACTGAGCGTATTCATCGTTTATTTATCAAATTGAACGACCATTTTTCTGATCCTGTCCTCCAGCTTTTCGGAAGAGAGTTTTTCTCTCAGCCGGTCGACCAGGATGGGAAATGAAAATGGAGAAGGTTTATCCATAGTTCTGATAACAATGCTTTGTGAATGGATACGCTGTAAGGATTGCCTCAGCCTTTGTTCTTCCAGCTGGTTCTCGTAAGCTTCCCTGAAAGCCTGAAGATACAGCAGGTTATTCTCTTCATAATCCCTGAATACTTCGAAGAAAAGCTGGGAGGAGGATTGCAGGTGTTTTACACTTTTCTGATTCCCAGGATAACCCGGAAAGACAAGACCCGCAATGACTGCTATATCCCTGAATTTTCGCCTGGCCATTTCCGATGCATTGACACTTCTCCGAAGATCCTCAACCAGGTTCCCTGTTGAAAAAAGCCCCTGTTCAAT
>JARRQC010000128.1:13630-14864 GCA_037382165.1 bacterium
ATAGAAAAGGAGATGGGAAGTAATCTTGAGATACGGTAGGCAATCAGGGCAGACATCGCTTCATGGACATACCGGCCTTCAAAAGGGTAGAAAAACAGGTGATACCCTTCCCGTGTACGGCAACTTTCGATGAGAAATTCCGTATCGGAAGGTATTTGGGAATGCTGTCGCTGTTTCTCAAGCAACGGGTATATTTTTTTCAATTCAGGGTCTTTTGATACCCGGGCAGCCGCTTCAGAGAGCTTTTCCCGCAGCAATTCACTCATCCTTGAACTGAGAGGCATCCTCCCTCCCATCCAGGAAGGTATTCTTCCCGTTTTTTCTGAGGTCCTTTTTACGAGCACCTGCATATCCCTGATCCTGTATAATTCAAGACTTCGTCCGGCAAACCAGAATATATCCCCCGGTTTCAGTTTAGAGATGAACCACTCTTCAATCGTACCCAGCTTCCCCCCTTTCAAGTATTTAACCTGTAACATGCTGTCGCTTACAATGGTTCCGATGGACATCCTGTGATTCATCGCCACTCTCCTGCTCTCAACCCGAAACAAACCCGTCGTATCCATGACAACTTTCTTAAATTCATCATAAGCATACAAGGACTGGCTGCCCAGGGTGATAAAATTCAGCATCCATTCCCATTCTTTTTCAGTCATGGATGCATAGCTGTAGGTTGAACGTATTTCCTTAAAAATTTCGTCCGGTCGAAAGCCATCAGAAACAGCAAGGGTTACAAGGTATTGCGCCAGAACGTCAAAAGAACGGATGTAAGGCTGCCGAGCCTCAATCTTCCCCTGGTTCACTGCCTTTCTTAATCCTGCTGCCTCAATCAATTCCAAAGCATGTGTTGGCAGAAAGTAGATCCGCGAAACGGCGCCCGGTTGATGCCCGCTCCTTCCTGCACGCTGCATGAAACGTGCTACCCCTTTCGGACTACCAATCTGAATAACCGTTTCTACGGGAGAGAAGTCAACGCCCAGATCGAGGCTGGAAGTACAAACGACCGCCTTGAGCTTTTCTTCCCTCAATGCTTCTTCAACCCACCCGCGAACTTCCTTGCTTAATGAACCATGATGCATCCCTATCAGCCCGGTGAGCTCTGGTGCCGCCTCATGGATTCTTTGAAACCAGATTTCTGCCTGGCTACGGGTATTGGTAAATAAAAGGGTTGTTCTGCTTCGCTTGATAATCGGGATTACCTTTTCCAACAATCTGATCCCGAGATGACCAGCCC
>JARRQC010000129.1:0-11841 GCA_037382165.1 bacterium
ACCGTTGCACTTGGGGGTTGAATCTACCCCAACCCCTCCCCTAAAAAAATAATTGACTTTCACTTTTTTATTCCCTATATTTGGGCTTCTCGCCGATGATGCAGCAGGGAATATCATGAGTTTTCCGGCGACACTACCTCGAAGAATCTTTTTTAGTTGATCGGAACATTAACCTGGACTACAGGTCAACGATTCGTTCGACCATCGATAATATAGGCTGTGACAGGCCACAAAGTGAAAGGAGGTATTCCCGCGTTACCATGATCGGTACCCACTCTTGACTTAACCAAATAGCAGGATTGTTAAGACTTTGACCTCACTGCGCCCTCTCACTTACCAAAACGAATATCGCAAAATATTAAGAGCCTTTTCGTTCTCTTTGGATGACTACTACCATTTGCTGAGGCAGTTCCTTTACAATTCAATATGCCCGAATGGCAAATTTCATTTTTAAAAAACTTAATAAACATTCAATTATGAAAAAACAGAAAACAAGGGTGCTATTGTTCGCCCTGATCGTCTGTATGCTGCCTGGCACCATTGTTGCCCAGGCCGTAAAGGACTCGATCAGAAAGAACTACACCCGACAGGATTTTGAGAATTTCGTGATGAAGGAACGCCGGGGAGAGGTTCCCAGTACGGCAGGTCCGGTCACCTCCATGCGTGCAGGCGGGGATGTGCTGGTAAACAACAACGGGGGCAGCATTGGAACAGAGATGTTTACCCAAAGCGAAACCTCCGTAATTGCTTTTGGAAATACCGTCGTCATAGGCTTTAACGACAGCGGTTCCCTGACCGGTGACGCAAATAAGTTCACCGGATGGTCATATTCAACGGATGGCGGCGCCACTTTTACCGACGGCGGTACATTGCCCACCCAGGATGTGGGCGATGCCGGGGATCCGGTGCTGGCGCGGAACGAGACGACAGGCAGGATCTACTTTGCAACGCTGGGATTCAGCAGCCCGTATACCATTCAGGTCTTCAGGTCGGATGACGATGCCGTTACCTGGAGTGCTCCGGTAAACGGAACACCCGGTGGATTCAATGAGGACAAACAGTGGATCGTCGTGGATAACTATGCAGGAAGCGGCAACGGCAATGTTTATCTAATTTCGCGACGCTTCGGGGGAACCCCGGGGATCTATTTCTTCTCCTCGACCGATGACGGTGACACCTTTGGTCCCGACGGAGGCTTGCAACTAGTCACTGCAGGGGTAAACAACAACAGGCAGGGCGCCTTCCTGGTTGTCGGCCCCAGTCATGAGATCTACGCGTTCTGGATGGATGAGCCCCTCACCACGCTGAACATGAGAAAGTCCACTGATTTCGGGGCAACATTCGATCCGGCGGTAACGATTTTCACCGGCTTGAATGGTGTCAGGCCCAACAACGACCTTTCCCTCACAGGCCTCAGGCAGGGGACAGTTGACTATGCATCTTTCCGCAGCAATTCATTCCCGCATGCCGCGATAAATCCGGTAAGCGGGCAGCTTTATGTGATTTTCAATAACAATCCCGACGGGGACGACAAGGCGGACGTCTTTTTAGTAACCTCAGAGGATGGCGGTGCCACCTGGGGTGCGCCCATCCAGGTCAATGATGACGGAACCACCACCGATCAATGGCAGCCCACCGTTTCGGTGACGCCGAACGGCCTCACCCTGGGCGTTTTCTATTACAGCAGGGAAAACGATGCTGTTGATAACAACCTGATCACCTACAACATGCGCATGGCATCCATCTCAGGAACAACCCTGACCTTTGACCCCAGCTCGGTCGTCAGCGATGTGCCATCATTGCCCGAATTTGCCAGGGACGATCCCGTCAAGAACCTCTATATGGGGGATTATAATACGGTCTATGCTACGAATACTGCCTTTCACGTGGTATGGTCCGACAACCGGGATGATCTGCCGGATGGTGGTGACCGGAAGGATCCCAATGTTTACTACGAAAGCATACCGATCATCAACAACCAGCCACCTGTCGCGCAATGCCAGAATGTTTCGGCCTATGCCGATGCATTGTGCCAGGCTGTGGTGACCGCTTCCGAGGTTGACGACGGCTCGTACGACCCCGACGGGGATGCGATCACATTATCTCTTGATCCGGCAGGGCCCTTTGCACTGGGCACCACGGATGTGGTCCTGACAGTGGATGACGGCAACGGTGGAATAGCAACGTGTGACGCAACCGTAACGGTGTTTGATAATAGCGCACCCGTTCCACCCACGCCACCGGCCAACGTATCTTCACAGTGTGCTTCGGGTGTGCCTGTTCCGATCACTTTAACGGCGACCGACAACTGCGACGGACCGATCACGGTCAGCCCAACCGATTATTATACATTCGGTTCATGTCCCAACGATTTTGTGCTGGTACGGACGTGGACCTTTGCGGATGCTGCCGGCAATTCCAGCAGTGTCAGTCAGACGATTACCGTCCTGGACAACATTGCCCCAGTTCCGCCGGCTGCACCTGCTGACCTGTTATTGCAGTGCGCATCGGAGGTGCCACCGGAAGTTAGCCTCACGGCTTATGACAATTGCGATGGAGCCATAACGGTTGCTCCAACCAGTGTGATAACTCCCGGGGGGTCTGTCAACGACTTCGTAGAAGTGCGCACCTGGACCTTCACGGATGTTTGCGGCAACACCAGCAGTGTCAGCCAAACCATAACGGTATTCGACGATACACCTCCCGAACTGACGCTAATCACGGATCCGATCGTGCTCTGGCCACCCGATCACAAGTATAAGACCATCAGCATCGATCAGGTGTTTGTCTCCGTATATGACAACTGCAGCGATCTGACCATAGATGACGTCTATATAGCCAGCGTCAGCAGCGATGAAGCTGAGAATGCCCTGGGCGACGGAGATGGCAAGCAAGCTGTGAAGTGTATGTGCCGCATGACAAAGATATTCCGGTGCTGAATGACGGCATGGCTTATGAGGAGGAATGTGACAAGGCAGCCCTGCTCTCCTTTGAAGGAGAGGATATTCAGCTCATGAACTATCCGAACCCATTCACCGGGAATACCACGATTCTGTTCCGCATTGCAACCACGGATCAGACTACCCTCACCGTTTACGACACTTACGGAAAGAAAGTGGCCACGCTGTTTGACGGCATGGCACTTGCCGGGAGGGAGTATACGGCTGAGTTCAGTGCAGGAAAACTTTCAAAGGGCATTTATTTTTATCACCTGCGAAGCGGTCAGCACGTGAATGTGATGAAGAAGATGATATTGATGAAATAATTTCCTGGTTTATGTTGTTGATAAGGGAGCTGAAAGGCTCCCTTTTTTTGTTACCCACTAGAACTTTAACACTTATTTAACAGTACGCTATGTGGAAACGATCTTAATAAGGAATATATTTGACACCATTAAGCCAAAACTGCTCTACACAAACTCCGAAAAACCACTCAAGGTTAATTGACCTACTTTTCTCTACTGGTTTTGCTAAAGGAGGTTCTTTATTTTAAAGCTGTTTAACACTAATCGAAAAGATAAAAAATGAAATGTTGCACGATTAATAAAAGCCTCTTTTTTTAATAGAATGAAAACAACTATTTAGATTTGTTCTATCCATTCTTACCCTGCTGTTTTTCACAGCAACAAATGCGCAATACCTTGAAACATTCTCCATTGACAACAAGGGATACCTCTACAATAACGTGGATGATTTTACAGGGGTCGACTGGACCATGTCGCCCTGGAATCCTGCTTATCGTTTGTATGACGATTACTTTCAAACTTTTAGTGGCAAGTTAAACGGCGAAGAGTTCGACGAAGAGGTTTGCTGGCAGGGCCCGCTGCTTGATATCAGCACAGCCGGTGGCGTCTCGTTCAGTGTTGACCTCTCCTGGCAAAACTTCGACGCGGAGGATTATATTGACCTGGCTTATAGCATCGACGAAGGAGCCTTCGTATCCCTACCCAACGTTGTAGGGGGTGGTACACATACGATCCAATATGCTTCAGGATCCTATTACAACGGTAGCTTAACGGTTAGCCAAGGAGGCTTATCCGGCAACACCTTGCGCTTCAAGGTGTGTATTTACACCAGTGATACACTGGAATATACCACCATTGATAATGTTAGTGTACCACAGTCAGGTGTTTCTATCGCCTGCGAAGGTGATGTAACCCTTTCCAGCCAGGCAGAAGTTGATGCTTTCGACTGTACACTAATTACCGGCAACCTGACAATCAATGGTGGTGACATCAATGACCTCAGCCCGCTTTCTTCCCTTACTTCCGTTGGAGGAACTCTAGAAATTATAAGTAATTACAGTCTTTTCAGTTTAGATGGTTTATCTTCCCTTACTTTAGTTGGTGGAGACCTAAATATCGCTCTAAATACTGACCTTTTGAGTTTGAATGGTTTATCTTCCCTCAGTTCTGTTGGAGGAGACCTTGAAATAAATAATAATTTAGATCTTAATAATTTAAATGGTTTATCTTCCCTCAGTTCTGTTGGAGGGGACCTTATAGTATTTAATAATTCTAGTCTTACCACTCTGGATGGATTATCTTCCCTTTCTTCTGTGGGAGGAGACGTTACGATTACTTCTAATTCTTCCTTATCCAGCCTGGATGGGTTAGCTTTACTCACTTCTGTGGGAGAATACATTACCATTTTATCTAATCCTGCTATAACCAACCTGGATGGGTTAGCTTTACTCACTTCTGTGGGAACAGGTATTTCGATTACTTCTAATTCTTCCTTATCCAACCTGGACGGGTTAGCTGCTCTTACTTCGGTAGGAGGAGATTTTTATATCGTAAATAATACTGTTTTAACGGAATATTGTGGCCTTTTTAACTTACTGAACAGCGGGGGATTGACGGGTAGTTTTGCTACCCAAGCAAATCAGGTTAACCCAAGCCAGCAGGATATTATCGATGAAGGCCCCTGCTGTGACATTCAAATCAACTCAGTAACAGTGAGCGACGAGGGTTGCCCGGGAGCCAATGATGGGTATATCAGCATCAATGCCTCATGTACCACATGTACCTCCATCGAATATTCTATTGACGGTACCAACTTCCAGTCAGGCAATTCATTTTCCAATGTCAGTCCAGGCCCTTATACCGTCTATGTAAGGGATGTCGGAGGTAATGGATGTGTGGTAAGCGATAACAGTACTTATATTAATCCGGGATCCGATAATGAATCTCCTGTTGTGTCCTGTGAGAATATTGAAGTTTGCCTGGAACCCGGGTTGAATGTTATGATCACACCACAGGATGTGCTGACTTCGGTAACAGATAACTGCGGCGTTGACGAAAATTCATTTGATGTCTTTCCGAATAATTTCAGTGCCACTGGCACCTTTAATGTTACAGTTTATGCAAGTGATGTAAATGGTAACCAAGGAAGCTGCAATGCAACGGTCACCGTGAACCTCGAATCCACTGCCCCGACAACTGTTACGGCCGATATCAACAATATCTGTACCGGTCAAACAGTTAGCTTAACCGCCAGCGGCGGGGTAAGCGGAACCGGCGCAGATATTGTCTGGTATGATGGTCCTAACGGTACCGGTAATATGCTGGGGACTGGTTCGGATATTTCGGTTACTCCTTCCACCACAACTACCTATTATGCAAGACGGGAAGGGGTATGCAACAATACTGAAGATGCGATCCTGACTATCACAGTTGGGGATAACACGGCGCCGGAACTAACAGTCATCTCAGACCCAATCACCCTGTGGCCACCTGATCACAATTATGTAACCATCAATATGGAACAGTTATTTGAATCGGTTTCAGACAACTGCAGCAGCCTGTCGATAAACGATGTCTATATAGTATCTGCAAGCAGTGACGAACCCGAAGATGGTGATAATGATGGTGCAACCTTAAATGATATAGTAGTCATTGGTGAAAACTGCAATTCGGTTCAACTACGCGCCGAACGTGACGGAGAAGGCAACGGCCGCGTCTATACCATTCACCTGGCTGTGGATGATGGCAACGGCAATACAGGCACTGCTGAAGCTTATGTGCATGTACCGGTGAATAAAAACGGATCTGCAATTGACGATGGTGTAACCTACGAAGTTGAATGCAATAAATCTGCGTTTGCCAGTTTTGCAGGGGATGAAATTCAATTGAAGAATTATCCAAACCCGTTCAATGGCAGCACAACAATCGCTTTCACGCTTACCGAAACAGAAAACGCCACCCTGAAAGTGTACGACACCTTTGGTAAAGAAGTGGCAACCCTGTTCAACGGCATGGCCGGGTCGGCACAGCAATACACCTTTGAATTTAAAGGAGAAAATCTCCCGAAAGGCATTTACGTTTACCACCTGCAAAGTGGAACCAATGTTAGTGTTGTGAAGAAGATGATATTGATGAAATAGGCAATACGTCTGTTTAAATTAAAAAAGGGAGCTGAAAGGCTCCCTTTTTTTGTCATTCGGGAAATTGGAAATGCTATTTGCGCCTTGAATTGCAGGTGCTAACGTATCAACATCAAAATGGATTTTGTCAGTAGTGTAAGCGATCCGAAAATTAGAGCGAAATCCAGATGAACATGAAGTTTCATCGCTCCAAAGAATCCATAGAACAGGCCAAAGACCACAAATGTCATGGTTATGGGTTGTGAACCAAATCCATTGAACAAGAGGATGAACCCGATAAGTATGGATAAGGTCGGGCAGGGAATCAAGCCTGCCGGCGAGGCATATAAATATTTTACCGCTGAATCGGTCTCAATAAAATGAGGATATACCAACCCGAAAACGATCATAATGATTCCAATGACAATAAAAGGTAACTCGGACATGCTTATTGGCAAAGACGACGCCCGGATCCCAAAGACCAGGATCAGGATTGCCATGATCGAAAACATTGTCCCATTGAAGGGATTGCCTGATACCCATGCAAAAGCGGCGACTGAGAATAATGGGATGCTGAGCAAAACTCCCAATAACCGGTATGAAGGCACCCATTTCAACGCCAATGCGATAATCAAAGCATAAAAAATAACATGCCAGATAATCGCATAGATAACATAACTGTTGGCAATGGCATGCAGTCCGGATAAGATATCTTCTGACCTGGGCATCATTTTACTTTTTAATCCATTCAGTCTAAAATAGTTGAAAATTCTTTTTTATCCGGGATTTGCAGAAATATTTGTTCACAATGAAATTGCAGTTAACTCTAAAGGTCAAGTCAGCTTTTTTCTTGAATAGCCCGGGCAGGACCGGCAAATACATTTTTTGGCCAGAATACCAGTTATCTGGTAAACTCTGAAAATGGGATAATTATAAAATTGTAGCCTTACCCATTATCAGACAGGACTAATGTAGACATTTTTCTTATTTTCTTTTTTAGCATTATTTTGGGAAGGCTACACCACCGGTTTAAGTCTGTAATTTAACCCCTTAGTCAACCATTTTTCAGGTAAGGATCACCCGCTTTTCTTTGACGGATGATTTTCGCCGGGCTGCCAAAGGCAACTACACTGTCAGGTAAATGGCTCGTCACTAGCGATCCGGAACCGACCAGGGTATGCGATCCGATATTCAGCCTGTCGTGGACCACCACTCCCAAGGTGATTGCGCTGTAATCGCCTATGGTAACCATTCCCCCGGTGAGCGAGCCCGCCGAAATGCTCACAAAGTCGGACAACTGGTTGTGCAGGCCGAGGTGGACTTTCTGATGGACCAGGCAAAATTCCCCAATCGTCGTATGCGAGCTGATGAAAGCCTGCGCCCCGATAAAGATCCCCTTACCCAGGATCACCGCTTTCCCGAAAACGGCAGTGGGATGAATGATGTTGACGAACTCAAAACCGGGAAGGCAGGCTTCAATTTCTTTATGTAACTTGTATCGCACCCAGTTATCCCCGATGGCGATCATTCCGGTCTGCGTGTTATGTTGTGATGCCAGGTCAGCCAGGTCATCCATTCTTCCGAGAACAGGATAACCATCCACGAGGCTTCCGATTTGTTTCACGCTGTCGATCAGGCCCACCAGTTGGTATTTACCCTGTTTTTCGAGGGCATCGATACAAGTCTGGGCATGAAGGCCCGCGCCGAACAGGAAGATCTTCTGACGGGAATTTTCCATTGGGATCGTTGCCTTTCAGCTTATGTTTTCTTTTTGACAGGATAGGGCGCACCCTGTATGTAATGGGGTTCCGGACGCTCGAAGAGGTCTTCAAATTGCACCAGGACAGGTTCTGAAAGTGGTACCGGTTGTCCCTTCCGGAACGTCCATTCCCCGCGGTCACAGTTCTCAGCCTTCACATAACCGTTTACATAAGCCCGACGATCGTAACCGGACCGGTTTGCCCTGGATCCGTGCAACAGGAAGGGATGCCATATGGCCAGATCGCCGGGTTCGAGCAGGATATCAACTTTTTCCAGATGCCTCATCCCCAGCTGTTCCAGTACCTCGTCGGAGATGTGCTCCTGTAAAACGCTCTTGCTGGTATGGTATTTCAAATTTCCCATGAGATGGCTACCTTCGATGAAGGTCATGCAGCCATTCTCCACCGTGTGGGGATCGATAGCAATCGCCGTTTGAATGTAGGAAACATCAATCTGCCGGTAGGCTGATTCCGGTCTCCTGAACCGGGCGTCCTGGTGATAACCGTAAGTTGTCTGATGTGACCCGGGTGTCTTCCAGATGATCTGGTTGATGATCTGCTTTATATTTTCTCCTAATAAAGGGCTCAGCAACTCGTAAAAGCGCCTGTCGGTCCGGTATTTTTCGAATAACGGCCTGGAATAGGAGGGCCATTGACAAAAGCGCAACACTTTTCCCAGTTCCGGGTCGGGCTGGATCAGGAAAAGCAGGTTCTGGTGCCTGAAACTGGCGGGATGCTGCATGCCCTCCGCTTTCACTTCGTCTATGGCTGCAGCGAGTTCCCCGACTTCCTTCGGGCTAAGGAATCCCCGGAGAATGGTGTAACCTTTCTTTCGGTATTCTTCAAGGTAGTTTGATGAATAAATATTTTCCATTCGGGATGAATTTGAAAACTACATATGTATTGTTATTCAAAAATAATTGGACACAAAATTCACCAGCCTGAAAATTAACACAATCCCACATGACAAACAAATGATCGAGCCTGTCATGTAAAAGAACTGGTTGATCAACCCTGGCCATAACAGGACCAGGCAAATGCCTCTTAAAGAAGTGTTGCGTCCCTGCTGGTATTGCATCGAATCAATTTTAGCTAAGCCGGAACTAAAAGTAATCATTTTCAATAAGGCTGATGGAAAAGGAATGGATGACAACAACTCCCCATTTACCAGGACTGAACTTTTCTGCAGATAATGCGGCATTCCCTGATCAGTCCAGATAATCCATCACTACGCGGTATTTTTCAGGATAGTTGATGAGGTTCTCCTCAGCCATAGGGGGTGCGAGGGAAGCATTATAGAAATAAGCGCCATTACTGTAGATCAGCTTTCGGTACGCCCCATTGCTCCATACGTAAAGGTCCTTCCAGCCATTTCCTGAGAACTCTTCTCCATTCACCCCGGGCGTATTGGTAAATATCGGCAACTTGACTACGGAGGTAGCCGAAAGGGTTTTCCCCTCCTCATCAACAACATATAGTGTGCAGCCACCCGTACCGCAGATCATCCTGTCGATAACAAACAGCAAAAACTCCCTGTTGCTGTACGATCCATCCAGATCGATCTCCACTTCCAAAAACCTGACCTGTCCGAGTTCTTCTTCTGTATAACCCAGGGTGGTCAGCTTTTTATTTTTCAGGAGCCGTGTACGGTCTGCCGTATTGGTACGGTTTTTCATCCAGGACAGGCCGTAGGCTTTCATCATGTTGTCGAAGGTTTCGCAATCGACCTCAGGAATGATGTAGGGTTCCCCGTTTTCGTTGTTAAACCCCGGGTAAAGCCCCTCTTCTCGTATTTCATAAAGGATAGCGTCATTGTAAAGTTCTCCTTCGGCAATCATTTGTTTTCGGCCTGTTACGCGGAGATTTTTGCGGTCCCTGGGGGCGGCAATTCTGGCCCTTGTTCCCTCTGTGGCGTAGGGTGGCGTAATGTATGTGGCTGTTTCCCGATCGTTCCGCGGTCCCCCTCTTCAGGGCTGATGACCCGGTTCCGGAAAACAAGCTTGCCCGCCAGGGATTCGCCGGGGTCAAACACCAGTTCGGCAATGTAAAAGGAGGGGCCGCCGGTCATCCAGTTGCCGTCTTTGGAGCGCATGATCGCGGTAGTCAGCAATTCGTTCTTTGCATTGTAAAGTTCCACCACGCCAAGTTCTCCTTCAAACGCCATCCAATACCCCATGGAATTGATATCCAGGGTAAGTGGTGAGGTAATATACTGTCCGGGTTGAATATCAGCCGCAGGCCTTTCCCCGGGCTTTTGTTGCGGCATTTCTCCGGCGGCTGATGATTGGGTTGTATTTTCTGGTTGCTGTTTGCCATGGCCGGTATTTGAGCAGCTTATGCAATACATGACTGTGAAGGAAAAGAGAAAGATGATCGTTTTTATCATTGGTTTTGACTTATTTGGCGGACTGGCTCCGGTGATACTCATCCCTGTTGGTTGCCATTACAAATTTAGGAAAGATTGTATACCGCCTTGGTGGGTTTACTATCGTTGCTGAAAAGGGCTTGTTTCATTCAGGAAAATGGCCCGCAATGACTTCCTTACGTATTTTACAACATCCTGCTACCGGAAATTTGTATATCCCGCAAAGCCAGCAATCAGTATTATTGATTTTCACTTATTATCTCGGCTTTGGTTTATGAGGTTATACTGCCCGGTCTAAAACTTGTGCCGGTCTCCTTTTGTTTTTCGATAAATCCGTAGAATCCCGGGAAAGGGCTTGGAGAAGTCGTTCTGAAAATCCGTTGGTTCGTGCGAATTTCGTTACACGTTACCGTTAATTCGTGAACCATGAGGAATTTTCTGGCCACAGCATGCATTACAGGCGCCACCAGCGGCATTGGAAAATGTTTTGCGCTGCGTTTTGCCGAAAAAGGCTATGATCTCATCCTCACCGGGCGCAGAAAAGAAATATTACTTGCTCTCGCAGAGCATCTCGAGACTACCTTCCGCATAAAGGTAAAGACCCTCATCGGTGACTTGTGCGATCAGCGTTTCCGCTATCGTATCATTGAGTTGTTGAAAAATGAGCCGGGTATAGAGGTGCTGATCAATAATGCAGGATTCGGTATAGACAAGGACTTCTGTAAGATCACGCCGGAAGAAGTAGGGGCCATGGTCCAAACACATGTTGAAGCGACTGTTGCGTTCTGTCATGCCATACTTCCAAATATGATAATGAAGAGGCGGGGCATCATCATCAACGTGGCTTCGCTGGGTGCCTTTATTCCGGGCATCACCCGATGCCTTTATATGTCTACGAAATCATTCATGCACGCTTTCAGTGTAGGACTGTCGATGGAAATGGCCCCTTATGGGATAAGGATCCAAAGCCTCTGCCCGGGCATGACTAAAACGGATTTTCACCGGCATAAGCTTGATGCAGGAACCCATAAGCAATTGAAGAATATCCGTTTCATGACAGCTGAGCAAGTGGTCGACACTTCCCTGAGGAATTTGGGAAGTAAACATGTTTTATGTATACCGGGATTTACAAATAATTTCTTCTACCTGCTCGCCAGATTATTGCCAAACAGGATACTTCAAATACTGTCACAATTTCGCTCGCAAAAGGTACAGAAGAACATGTCAAATACTAAATCTACAGATCCATTTTCAAAGAAAAAGAGACGGTTATACCGGGATGATGCTGTGATGACGAAAGCTGGAAAATTCCCTTACCAGGAAAGCAAACATGAATTGATAGGTCAGGTAAAA
>JARRQC010000129.1:11910-16428 GCA_037382165.1 bacterium
GGCGCAGGGGACTGCATTCTATTCTCATAAGGAGAACCTGAAAACTGTCGTCTTCTCTCCGGACTCAACCTATAATCAGCAACAACATTTATTTTATTACGGGCAATTGAAAAAAGCAGACAGCCAACTGACAGGAGGTGTGCTGCTCATTGTGGCCGGTTCAGGTATGTTTATTGGCGGAGTGAGTGTCATGGCTTCCAACTATCAAAAATGGTTGGACAGTAGTTTTGATGATTCAGGCAATGGTAAAGGATTGTTGCTTACCCTTGTTGGTGGAGGGGCGATTGGCGCTGGTATTCCATTGATCGTTTTGGGTGGTCGTTCAAAACGAAAATACCGTGATAAGATCCGGGAAATGGAAAAGCCTGTGACGCTGAACCTTCAGGTCACTGAAAACGGAGCCGGCATAACCCTGAATTTCTGATGTCCTGTTCAATTCACGGATTCACGGCTTAGGTTATCAAAAGCCCTGGTTATGATTTGAAATGGTCAGTCATTAGTCCAAGCATATTGACAATTAAATAATATAGCCTTAAGATTGTATTAACATTAATATCAGTCATTTGTGCAAACTGACTGAGGGATGAAAAAATCGAGACGCAAGGTGGATATCGTGGTGTTGTCGGATATTCACCTGGGAGGCCAAAGAACTGCTAAAATACCTGAAGAGCATCAAACCCAAAATACTTGTCCTGAATGGTGATATTATGGACATTTGGCAATTCAAGAAAAGGTACTGGCCGCGTCCCCATATGAAAGTAGTGAAGCAACTGGTCAGCTTTGCCTCGGAAGGGGTGAAGACCTACTACATTACAGGCAATCACGATGAAATACTGCGTAAATTCTCAGGCCTCTCCCTGGGGTCTTTTCATATCGTCAATGATCTGGAGCTTGAATTGAAAACAGGAAAAGCCTGGTTTTTTCATGGGGATGTATTTGATATTGTCATTCAAAACTCGAAATGGCTCGCGAAGCTGGGATCCGTGGGTTACGACCTGCTTATCGTACTCAATAACCTGATCAATTATGTGTCTCAACTACTGGGCAGACCAAAGGTTTCGATGTCAAAAAAGATAAAGGACAATGTAAAATCTGCGGTCAGGTATATCCACAATTTTGAAGAAACGGCCGCAAGGGTAGGGGTGCGGAGAGGGTATAACTATGTTGTCTGCGGACATATTCATAAAGCCCAGATGCGAGATGTGGAACTGGATGGCAATCGGATCACCTATCTGAACTCGGGTGACTGGATCGAGAACCTGACCGCTTTGGAATACAGGAAAGGGGAATGGAGTATATATGATTTCAGACAGGATACGGCATTACAGCAAAGACAGGAAGAGGTATTTGACAGGGAAATGGCATTGGTAGACCTGCAGCCTGATGTGTTGTTGGCGAAAATGTATCATGAATTTCAAAAATAGAAAAGACAAGCGAAATGAAAATACTATATGCCATACAGGGAACGGGAAATGGTCACCTGGCCAGGGCAGGGGATGTTATCCCCCAGTTACAGAAAAGATGTACCGTAGACCTGCTGGTGAGCGGTACACAAGCTGACGTAAAATTGCGTTACCCGGTAAAATACCGTTTGCATGGGCTGAGTTTTATTTTCGGGAAAAAGGGTGGTGTTGACATCATGAAAACATTGAGTGAGGCCAATCTCCGCTTGCTCTATCGCGAAATTAAGTCTTTGCCCGTTGAAGACTACGATTTTGTGATCAATGATTTTGAGCCTGTTTCAGCATGGGCCTGTCAGCAAAATAAGGTGCCGTGTATTGCATTGAGCCACCAGTCGGCACTGCTGAGCAGCAAAGTGCCTAATCCCCGGAAAATTGATCCCCTCGGGAGGGCCATCATGAAGTACTACGCGCCGGCCAACTATGCGATCGGTTTTCATTTTGCCAGGTACGATAAGAATATCTTTACACCGGTGATCAGGCGGGAAATTCGTGAGATGGAAATTGAAGACCGGGGTCATTACACTGTTTATTTGCCATCCTACGGGGATAAGAAGCTCATTGAAACCTTCAGCAGGTTCAGGAAAGTCAGGTGGCATATTTTCTCGAAACACAGCGCCAGGACCTTCGAGAAAGATAATATAATCATTTATCCGGTTTCGCTGGATCTCTTCTCAAACAGCATGGCAACATCCGCCGGTGTATTGTGCGGTGCAGGTTTCGAAACGCCTGCCGAAGCCTTGTATCTTGGTAAGAAATTGATGGTCATTCCGATGGAGGACCAGATCGAACAACATTACAATGCGGCGGCACTGCGGATGCTGGGTGTGCCGGTCATTAAAAAATTGAAACCGAAATATGATGACCGTATCTGGAGCTGGCTTGAGCATGGTGAGTCAATTCGTATCAATTATCCCGATATTACAGCATCGGCCATACATCGTGCCATTGAATATTATATCAGTCATCACGAGACGAGGAGAGGAAAAATTACAGGCAGCGAAAGGATTAACGGGAAAAAGGTATACGGGAAGGTTAAAGAGAAAGCCTGACCATGGATTGCCTTACCCGAAAAAGATGGGTGATGCTGACATGAAATTCAGCGCTTAGCGGGCAGTCTTTTCCAGGTAAACGGCTTCGGTTTTATCAACATATTCAAATTTGAACAGATCGTACCTGATGAACTTCTAAAGAATTCGTGAGAGAAGTCGTAACTTCGTCTGTCAAACTTTGCCAAACCTAACTGTTATGCGACAAAATCTACTCTTAATCAGCTTTTTCCTGTTATTAGGTTTTGGTTTAAGTGCCCAATGGGAAAACGGTATACTGCTGTCGGGTAAAATATGCACCATGAATGATAGCCTGGAGGTCATTGAACAGGGCAGGTTGTTGATTAAACCTGACGGCACAATACTCCTTTTGACATCTGGTCAGAACCTGCCCGATGACTGTGCTGAAGCAATACAAATTGAAACCGGAGGCGTCATCTATCCCGGGCTGATCGATATGCACAACCATCCGGCTTACAACGTTTTCCCCATCTGGCCCGTGCCCAAACAATACACCTCGCGTTACCAATGGCCTTCTCACAGCTCTTACAAGGAACTGGTCAGGGGGAGGTACAATTACCTGTACAGGGAAAAGAAGCAGAAAACCAATATGGGTATCTATGCTGAGGTGAAATCTATGGCAGGGGGCACCACTGCGATCCAGGGGCTTCCGGCCAACAGGATCTACGGAAAATACATGGTCAGGAATATCGAACAGAAGAATTTTGGCCAGGACCGTATCGGGGCCAATGTGATGAAGATGTCCCGGTCTTCATCCAATTTCGAACGAACCAAGGAAAACCTGGATGGGAAACTGGACGGATGGTTTTACCACCTGGCGGAAGGGAGCGATCCGGGTTTAATGGATGAGTTGTATGACCTGTGTGAATTCGGTTTCAATTTGGAACCCATTATCGCCATTCATTGCTGTGCCCTTGATTCGGCAGCCTGCGCCCTGCTGGATTCCGTGAATATGAAAATGGTCTGGTCGCCGCTCAGTAACCTGCTGCTTTACGGGCAAACCGCACGCGTTGATATTGCGAAACGGGCCGGTATTATGATCGGGCTGGGATCGGACTGGAGCCTTTCAGGCAGCAAGAACATTTTGTGGGAGCTGAAAGTCGCGGCATTATGGAACAAAACTCAGCTCGGCAATCTTTTCACTCCCAAAGAACTGGTGCATATGGTAACGCTGGATGCAGCCCGCATTTTGAAATGGGATGACAAGGTAGGAAGCATTCAAAACGGGATGATTGCCGACCTGGTTGTGACAGCTGATAAGGTCAATGATCCCTACGAAAACCTCATCTTATGCACGGAAGAAGACATCAACCTGGTGCTTGTTGGCGGAGAACCCTTTTATGGGAATAAACAATGGATGAAACAGTTGAAAAGAATAGGAAGAAAATATGATTTCGATGTTATCGATAAAAAATTCCCTGGTGATAAAGGTATCGACATCACCCGGCCCGGACTTCAGGATATGGAATATGAAGACATGTATGGTATACTGGAAACGGAAATGCTGTCGGACAGCTTCCCGGTAGCGCCTGTCGAACCCGATCCCATCTATACCTCGCTGGATCCTGAATTCTTCCGTTTGATCTGGGCAGTTCCCCACAATCCACTGGATGTGTCGAAACTGGCTGCCTTTGTCCATCCGCTGGCCCGGGCGAATGAAGAGACCGCCCTCAGGGAAAGACCACGAAGTCCGATAATTACCAAACTTTCTGTCGGCCAGGAGGTGATCATCGTAAAAGAAGCTTCAGGACGCCGGAGAAACTGGCATGAAGTGCTGATGAAAGACGAGAAAGGTACAGTATATCACGGAGTCGTTCGAAAAGATGACCTTGACATCGTGATGACCCCTGAACAGTTTGGGGAATGGCTGTTTGGAATTTGGAATGAAGAGTAGTGATGAGCAGTTGCTGACAATCATAGGATATTAGAGCCATGCATTTACATTTATGAAGAACGATAGGGCTTCCGTTAGTTTTTAATTTAATTGG
>JARRQC010000130.1:0-6529 GCA_037382165.1 bacterium
GTGCTGTAAACAGTAATACTATATTTGTTTTCATCTTAAGTGCGGTTTAGGATTAAAATGTATAACTGATGCCCAGTCCGGGGATATAAGTAATGGTCTGATATACGCCTTCAAAATTATCAGGTGTATAATTCATGGTTGATTTTTCACCAAACAGGTTCAGCCATGAAATGTCTATGCTTAATCCTTCCACCGGCATAATGGAGAGACCCAGCGTGTAGGCTACAGAATTCAGGCTGACCGTCTCCGGCGAGAAGTAATCCTTATGGGTGGGAGCAGGATCGTAATAAAGGCCTCCCCGCAAGGTAAATACCTTGTTTACATCCCACTGAACACCTATGCGGGGGATGAAGGAATCCTTATACAATCTTGGATTGCTGGAATTCAACAATTCACCTGCTTCATCAAAGGTAAAGGACAGTGAATCATAAACTCCCCAGTTAATCCAGTTCATCTCAAAGGCGATCAACACTTTTTCGCTTGCCTGGACTGAGATTCCAAAATCAACATTTTGGGGTAGAGGCAAATCGGCTTCAAATTTATTTTCGGCCGGTATTTGTGTCAGTAATGAGGGTGGCAGTGAAAAGGAAGCATCTCCGTCACTCACTGACAGGGTCATTTCGGAACGGTATCCCGCTCCCAGTGTGACGCGGTCTCCTGCTTTCACAAACAGGCCGAGGTTGAATCCGATGGCGCTGGAGCTTCCTTTCAGGCTGGCAGTAGCGTCTCCGCTGTAGTTCAGCGCCCTGTTGAGCTCAAAATTACCCATTGCATAGATCAGTCCGCCACCGATACCAATCACATCCTTGATATTGAATGAAACGGTAGGCTGGATAAAAATCGCCTGCAGCGATATATCCTGAATCAGCAATTTACCTGCCCAGTTTTCATCCCATGCTGCTGAGCTCCCGTAAGGAGTATATACACCTACTCCCACGGTGATCCATTTGGCGACACGAGCTGCCGCATAAACATCAAATGGGGTACTCATGGGATTTGAAGTTTCAGCCTGGTAGTTACTTTTTGATTTCTGAAAAGCGGCGGTGGCCAGAATGGCATTCGCCCCCAGTTCAAAGTGCCAGTTATTTTCCATAAAGGAAAGAGATCCGGGATTATAGAATATTGAGCTGGAACCATATACAAGCGGTGTACCGATCAGCCCGATCCCAGTTTGTTTATTGCCCTGAAGGCGTACCTGGTAGCCTCCGGCAATTGATGCTACTGAATACAGGATAGCCAGCAGCACCAGCATCATTTTTTTCATGAATTGCGTTTTTGGTAAGAATCTGCGCAAATATATGTAAATCCGCTTACAAATTCTCTTTTAAGCTGGCAACCAGTTAATTTCTTCAAGTCCGTTTTCAGCCAGCAGTTTGTTGGCTTTGGAAAAATGTCCGGAACCAAAGAATCCGCGGTTTGCAGAAAGCGGAGACGGGTGGGGAGCTTTCAGAATAAAATGTTTTTCTGTATCAATAAGACGCTCTTTTTCCTGGGCATACTTTCCCCACAGCATAAAAATAACGCCAGCCCTGAGGTCGGATATGGTTTTTATCACCTGGTCGGTAAATGTTTCCCATCCTTTACCTTGGTGAGAACCGGCCATACCAGCCCTGACCGTCAGGATGGCATTGAGGAGGAGAACACCCTGCTGTGCCCATTTCTCCAGGTTACCAGATTCAGGCATCTTGACGCCTGTATCATGCTCTACTTCCTTGTATATATTCATCAGTGAGGGAGGCAGCGCAACTCCATCCGGTACCGAAAAACACAGTCCATGCGCCTGTCCCGGACCATGATAAGGATCCTGTCCGAGGATCACTACCTTCACAGCTGTGAGGGGTGTGAGATTGAATGCTGAAAATATTTGTGAACCAGGCGGGTAGATAACCTGACTTTTTTTCTCCTCAACAAGAAATTCCCTGAGTTGAGAAAAATAGGAAGATTGGAATTCATCCCGTAGCGCTTCAAGCCAGCTTTCCTCAATTTGGGGATTACTATCCTGGGGAGGGTATTTTGGCATTTGTTTTGTTATAAATGGAGAAAAAAATTGGTATTTATTGAAAATCTGCGTTTCTTTGCCTCTGGTCAATTGGATTATATTGTAAAGTTATGAAAAAAGTACTGATATTGATTTCGGCGTTGGTGCTGATAGCTGTATTCGCGACTTCGTGCAAGTCCTCAAGTAAGTGTGCTGCCTACGGCGAAGCCCATAAATATCAAAAAGAGGTCAAATATTAATTTGATTTCACCTACCCCATGGCAAACGCGCTTTCAAATCCGGAAACTAACCGGTATTCTTTTATATTAAACAATGAAAGGAATTGGCAAAATAACCTTCATATTGTTCCTGCTGTTCAGCAGTTTAGGGGCCTATAGCCAATTCGACACCGAAGATTTCGACACGCTCGAAAATCAAATCCTTTACAACAAACAGCGCGCATTCGGTATTGTTGCCCACAACCTGGGTCTGGGTGTCAATTACCGCTTCGGCAAGCGTATCACTTATTTTAAAACGAGGGTCTGGGAGGTTGAGTTCGTCTCCATGCGATCCTACAAGCAGATCAAGCTGATCAACCCCTATTTTGCCAATTCAAGACGTTATGTTGAGGGAAAGCTGAATGATTTGTTCTTTCTGCGCGGCGGGATGAACTGGAAAAAGCTACTCAACAGAAAACCCTACTGGAGCGGTGTGGAATTACGGTTTATTTACGGAGGCGGTTTCAGTCTTGGTTTAGCCAAGCCCTATTACTATTATGTCATTTATTTTCGCGAGAATCCTGGCGGCGGCTGGGTTCCCGAAATCAGAACCGAAAGGTATGATGAGAATTCACAGAAAGATGATATTTATGGCAGGGCGCCCTTTACAAAAGGGTTAAATGAGATCAGTCTCCATCCCGGACTTTATGGCAAAGCAGGTTTGAATTTTGAATTTGGCAAACGGAATACCAAGATTACCGCACTTGAGGTGGGAGTGGTTATGGATGTCATTCCCGATGGAGTTGGAATTCTCGCCAATGCACCCGATCAGATCTTTTATCCTACCATTTACCTTTCTTTCAGCTTCGGCAAACGCTACAACAAATACTAAAAATCGGGAACCTGTAATCAGGCCCCCGATTAATAAATCTGCTGGTATCTTGTATCAATCGATAAACAATTTCCTTGTCAGTACGCTTTCTCCCTGGTAGATGCTGATCAGGTAGATTCCACGATCACAATCTCCCAGGTTTATCTTTACCTGATTCTCACCCGGTTTACTGATTTGTATTTCGCTCAATATTACCCTTCCGGTCAGGTCAGCTACTTTAATCACATACTCACCATGTACTGATCCGGCAAAATTGACTGTAAACTGTCCATGGTTTGGATTCGGATAGATCTTGACACTACCCTCCTGGATCTCTTCAATACCAATGTAACCTTCCGTAGTGAATGACCAGGTATTGCTCCATGATGAGGTATCCTGGGCTGTCACCGCTCTCACACGCCAGTAATAGAGGGTGTTACGCTCCATAGGACTCTGACACTGATAGGTAGTTGATTCTGATGTGGCCATCATGGCCTCATCAAAATCGGGATTGTCAGCCACTTCGATCTCATATTCCTTAGAGCCTTCAATTGCTTCCCAGGTGTAGGCCGGGCAGGCTGGTATATCCTTGCCACCATCCTCCGGGGAAACCAGTTCGACATGGTCAAGAGTTTTACACCACCATACTTCAGACCAGTCTGAAATATCTTTAGCGTGTGCCGCTTTGACTCGCCAGTAAAACTCGTGCCCGAATTTCAGCATGGTATAATTGATGGAAAGGCTGTCAAGCAGAAACTCACTGGGGGAAGTAAAGTCAGGATTGTCATCAATATCAAAATAGTACTCACTGGCTCCTTCATACCGCTTCCATCTGAACAATGTTTTCAGTGACAGGTCTGCTGTTTCATCTTTGGGCATGTCAAGTTCCGGGCTGCTGTATGTGTATATTGTATTTGTCAAGGACCAATCTGATGTATCCACACTATGAATCGCACGCATGCGGAAAAAGATGTATGCCCCAAAGGGTTGGTTCTTTGAATGGTATTCCAGGGAATCACCTGAAATAGCATGGACCTTATAAAATGGGCTTTGCTGGACATCTCCGCGTTTCAGAGATACACCGCCATCCTCACCGGCTATGACTCCCATATCGCCAGTTAGCGAAATGGTATGAATATCATCTGCAAGACTGGAAGTAATCTCCGTCCAGGAACCACTGCTATACATCACCATGGTTCCATTTTCCCCGACGGCATAGCCTCCTGTTCCCATCATACTTATTCCCAACAGATCTCTTGTTACACCGGTAGGCTGTTCGGTCCAGGAATTTCCATCATAATAATAGATGAAACCTCCGTTACCGCATATCCATCCGTTGCTGTCATCGTTGTACCATATATCGAAGATGTCATCTGCACCGGTACTCTCTTCTAACCACTCCATACCATCATAATGGTAAATTACACCATCACTGCCGGCGGCTTTAATATCATCGGCAGCAAGTGCAAAAATGGCGAAAAGGTCATCGCTTCCCGGTGAAGTTTCTTCTGTCCAGGCTCCGCCGGAATATTTAACAATCGTACCATCTTCTCCAACAGCATATCCATTGTCAGCATCCAGAAAAGTTACGGCATTAAGGTCTGCGCTGACACCTGCATCAGATTCAGACCAGTTGGCACCATCATAATACATGACGAGACCACCTTCTCCAACTGCATAACCATTGGAGGCATCGGTAAAATATATGTCAAAGAGGTCATCGCTGACACCCGCATCGATAATTGTCCAGGTGGTTCCGTCATAATGAAGGATAAGCCCGCCGACACCCACAAGCCATATATTATCATCAGACACTATGAAACTGCCATTGATATCATCCTCTGCTCCGGTTTGTTCGGGCATCCAGGTATAGACAGAATCTATTTCCAGCTCATATTTAAGCAGTCCGGTGATCTCTTCCCATTCGAATACCGGGTCGGCATAGACTTCATCACCATTTCCGGGTTCTTTGATCTCTACAGTATTGATTACCTGGAATGTCCATGTTTCGGACCATTCGGATACTTCGCCATTATCATATGCCCTGACACGCCAGAAGTAGTGCTCACCAAATAGAAGGTCTTCCGTTGGCTGCGCAGTAAGATCGGTTCTGGGATAAGTAACCGCATCTGAAAAATCGTCCTGCGTTGCAATTTGGGCTTCATAAGTGACTTCATTTTGTCCTGTCACGGCATCCCAGTCAAGTACCACGTTAGGGTTCTGTTCATCATCTTCATTTTCCGGTGCCCTCAGCGCAGGCGCATATACAAGGCTTTGCGCCATCACTCCAACAGAGATGAATAGCAGAATAAAACTAAGAAGGGAATAAATATTTTTCATAATTCTCTTTTTTTCTTTGGTTCAGCATTTAATTCTTGATGAATTTCTGCGTAAATATCTTTCCATTCGCCTCTGCCTGAATCACATAAGTTCCTTTTTGCAGATGGCCAAAATCAAAGCTCATTTTGTTTGCACCTTTACGCATGACCAGGTTTTGTTCCATGATCTGTTTTCCCATGATATCGAATACCCTGAATACCACATTCGTATTGCCAGGCAAATCCAATTCAACCGTAGTCGTCCGGCGAACCGGGTTCGGGTATAATTTGAGATGGTTTGCGTCGGAATCATTGGCTTCAAATTCAGGAGCAGAAACGAGGTAAAAATCATCATTCCTCCACAGTCCGCGGCCATAAGTTGCACAATAGATGCTGCCGAAATTCCTGGTCCCCGGGAATATATCATATTCGGTCTCTCCTTCGGCATTGACAAAGCTGACCCTGCGTTCCGGCTGGTCGACTAGCTGCTGACTCATTTGCATCACTGCAACCTTGCCCATGAGACCGGTAGCATCATTCCATTCCGGATTGTCTGCGTGGATATTTTCTGTAACAAAAACACCATGTTCTGTGCCGGCAAAGGCAAGGTCCGGATTGGTCATTTCAATCAGGCATGAATATACGGGCATATGGGGCAGGTTCCCCTGACGGGATTCGAACTCCGGGTTCTGGGCAAGTGCATTCTCGGAATAGAGCACATAATGTTCATTACCATAATTTCCAAGTGTAATCATAACATTATTGGGATCTTTCGGGTCAATCGATATCCCGGTAACGACCTGGCTTACCTGATCACTCGTGCCGGGAACAGTAAGGATGATCTCTTGTGTGGCAACAACAGAGCCCGGGCTCTCGAGATCCGCTCTTTCAAAGGTATTGGCCGTAGCCAGGTTGGAAAGCCGGTATAATCTACCTTCGAGCGTTCCAACAAACATATGGTTACCGTCTGAAGAAAGCGCCATGCTGTAAGGTCTTCCGACGAAGCCATAAGATGGATTCGTCAACCTGAACCATTCAGCTGTTTCAGCAAATTGCAAAACATTGGGACACATCCAGATATTGTGCTGTACACCCACATAAAGGTAGGAAGTAACAATATCCTTAACCAGGAGACTGTCCCCGG
>JARRQC010000131.1:0-6528 GCA_037382165.1 bacterium
CTCAAAATTTTTAAAAGTAAAGTAGATAGAAATGGCTGTTATTGGAAGCATTAGGAAACAATCCACATTCCTGGTGATCATCATAGGTGTGGCCCTTGCCGCTTTTGTGCTGGGAGACTTTGCACGGGGCGGTAGAGGATCACGTGAAGTGAATATTGGTGTTGTAGAAGGAGATGAGATCACCTACATGGATTTTAACGCGAAGGTTGAGCAGAACATTGAAGCGACAAAACAACAGCAACAGCGGGACCGGCTTGACGCCGACCAAACCTACCGCTTGCGTAACGATACCTGGGACCAGATGGTCAGTGATATATTGCTGAAGAATGAATATGATAAATTGGGACTGGGCGTAAGTTCTGAGGAACTGTTCGACCTGGTACAGGGCAACGATCCGCATCCGCTGATCAAGCAATACTTTGCCGATCCGGAAACCGGAATTTATAACCGTAACCTTGTGATCGAATACCTCAAAGGTCTCGACAATATGCCTGCCGAAAGTAAGGCACAGTGGGTGAATTTTGAGCAATACATCAAGAATGACAAGCTGCGGAGTAAATACAACAACCTGATCAGCAAAGGCTACTACTGGCCCCGTCCGCTGGCCAAGACTTCCTATGCCGAAAACAACGATAAGG
This sequence comes from bacterium, assembly GCA_037382165.1. Taxonomy (GTDB): domain Bacteria; phylum Bacteroidota; class Bacteroidia; order Bacteroidales; family F082; genus JAADID01. The sequence goes on from JARRQC010000131.1 coordinate 639, forward strand.
CACGCATGGAATTTGTATCTAAAAAATATACGGATATTGCAGATACACTAGTTCAGCCCACCGATGCGGATTACGAAAAGCAGTACGAAAAGCAGAAAGAAAAATTCAAACAGGAAGCCTGGAGGGATGTTGACTATGTCGTTTTTGACATCGTCCCTTCAGAAAGAGATATGAACCAGGCTAAGGCCAATGTGGATGCTTTGTATGAGGACATGAGAAAAACCACCGACCTGATGCGTTTTGTCATGGTGAATTCAGACCGGCCGTACGACAGCGCCTGGAAAGTGGAAGGTCAACTGCCAGTACAGATCGATTCGATCATGTTCAACAGTGAGGTAGGCACCACTGTTCCCCCTTATCTTGTGAGCAACACCTATTACATATCCAGGCTCGCCGATGTTGCGATGCGCCCTGATTCATTGAAAGCAACTCATATCCTCATCGCTTACCGGGGTGCGTTCCGCGCTGCACCGGAAACGACCAGGACAAAGGTGGCAGCAGAAGCACTGGCAGACAGCCTAGCCGGCGTATTGAAAAAATCACCTGGTCAAATGAAAGAACTGGCGGTGCAGCTTTCCGACGATCCGTCAGCACAGACAAACAATGGCGACCTGGGTTGGTTTGCAGACGGTGCTATGGTGAACAATTTTAATGAAGCGGTGATTGACAACAAAGTAGGTGCAGTTGTGGTTGCCGAAACCCCATTTGGTTATCATGTGATCAAGGTGGATGACAAAAAGAAACCTGTTAAGAAAGTAAGGGTAGCAACTGTCGTTCGTGAAGTGGTTCCCAGCAATGAGACCTATCAGCAAACCTATGCGAAGGCCAGTAAACTGGCTTCAGAAAACCGCACCCTGACGGATTTTGATATTGCCGTGGAGGACGAACGAATGAACAAAAGGACCGCACCAAGGATCGGTAAAATGGATAATACGATCACGGGGCTCAATTATCCACGGCAGATCGTCCGTTGGGCTTTTGATGAAAATACAGAAACCGGACAGGTATCCGAAGTATTTGACCTGGAAGGTCAGTTCGTCGTCGCTGTTGTCACTGATGCTGGTGAGGAGGGATATCCTGAACTTGATGAAGTCAGGTCAAGACTGACCCCCTTCGTTTACAACGATCTGAAAGCGAAGATCATCATGGATGACATCAATTCCTCTGACAAGAATATGGAAGCTTTGAAAGAAGAGGACGGATTCAACAGTTCCCGTTTGGCCGCTTTGCTTTTCACTTCCCGCAATCTCACAGGTTTTGGACAGGAAAATGAAGTGATCGGAACAGTATTTGGCCTTAATGAAGGTGAGGAGTACGGTCCGATAGAAGGCAGGGGAGGTGTCTTTATGGTGAAACTGGAAGCACTTACCAAAGCAGAAGAGAAAGAGAGCTATGTTGAGGTTACGGATAACCTGGAACGCACCTGGAGCTCTCGTGTCAACCAGGGCTTCGCGTACAACGCACTTCGGGATGCTGCCGACCTGGAAGACAACAGGTATTTGTTTTATTAGACCAGTTACTTTCCTGAAGATATATGAGCCCGGTACTTTTTTGTGCCGGGTTTTTTTGTGGGGAAAAGGGGGTCCCAAGTCCCGAGGTGTTCAGACTTCATTTACTTCGCTACATTGCTCAATCGCCTGCATCGTTCAATCGCTATATTTTATGAGTCTTTGGTCTACAGTCTATAGGCTTGAGGAGTTCATGCTGTAACTGTCCATTTCAAATTTCACATACAGCTTACAGCATTGACAATTTTGAGAACCGTAAAGTATGGTACAATAAAATGTACAAGATTTTTACGGGAAAGTCTGCCTGCCGCCTGCTACCTGCCCATTCCTCTCCCAGTCTTATCTTTTTCCATTTTTCTTTTATCTTTCCCTTTTCCCTCCCCCTTCCCATATATTCCTTATTTTTGGGCCAGACTTCATGCCGGAGGTCCACAAACATGTCGTAAAGAAGGGACCCATGATCGAAACAATCAAAATAGGACGGCTTAAATGGCAACACCTGCAAAACCCTTCTGAGGAGGACTTTACATTCCTGGAAAGTACTTATCACTTCCACCCGCTGGACCTGGAAGACTGTATGCAATCCAACCAGCGGTCGAAGATCGATATTTATGATGATTATTATTTCCTCATTCTGCTCTTCCCTGAATTCGACAGGCAGAACCGTTTTATCAGGACGCGGGAGGTAAAACTCTTCTGGGGTGAGGATTTTATCATCACCGTAGGAAAAACACATTGGGTAGTGGATAAGCTTTTTCGCGATGCTTTCGAACAGGAAGAGCGTGGTGAAGAATTTGAAGTCGGTACTTCCGATGCCCTGCTTTATATCATCCTTGAAAAATTGATGGTCGAGACGGTTTACCTTCTCCGCAAGGTCGGACTTGAACTGGAACTGATCAACCGGGAACTTTTTGGCAGCCGCCCCCAGCGTACCATCGAAAGGCTTTCGGTAACCCGGAAGAACATCATCCTCTTAAATACCATGCTCAAACCGCAACTCCGGGTATTCAACCAGTTTGAGTCAGGGGTGGTCAAGGGGTATGCCGACAATATGGAGGACTATTGGGGTAATATCCTCGACTACTATCACCGCATGTGGGATATGACTGAAGATTACGGTGAGTTGATCGAGGGACTGTCCACCACATTCGATTCCATGCAGACCAATAAAACCAATGAGATCATGAGGATCCTTACCCTGATCTCTTCCATTGTGCTGCCGCTGACTTTTCTCACCGGAATCTATGGGATGAATGTGTTGCTGCCGCTGCAAAATGATACGGCAGCTTTTTGGATCATAGTCATCCTTATGGTTCTGCTGGGAGGGGGTATGCTCTTTTTCTTCCGACGCAAAAAGTGGATGTAGCCGGGATTACTTTTTCTTGTTCTTCTTTAGGTTTTTCGTGAAAATGGTGGCCTGCCGCTGGATGGATTCCTTATGTATAAGCGATAGCAACCTCCTGAGGAACTGCTCCTCCAGACCCAGGTGTGTGCCGATGGCAAGCCGGTCCTCAATAATTCCCGCCCACCTTTTCATTTGCAGGATCGTAATGTCGTGTTCCTTTTTATATTTCCCGATATCATCCACGACTTTCATCCTCGACGCCAGGATCTGGAGCAATTGCCCGTCAATCTTGTCAATTTCCGTTCTCAATCCTTCATGTTTAACCTGGAAATCAATATCCCCGGACTTTTCACGCAGGATGAGCCCTTCAACGATCCTTTTCAGTTCGTGGGGGGTGATTTGCTGTGAAGCGTCCGTTTTGGCCACATGTGGATCGTAATGGGTTTCGATCATCAGGCCATCCATTTCAAAATCCATCGCTTTCTGGGAAATGGATTGGATCATCTCGGCATGACCGCTGATATGGCTGGGGTCCACGATTACAGGCAAATCGGGGAGAAGCCGTTTCAATTCAAAAGGAATTTCCCACATGGGAGCATTGCGAAAGGGTGATCTCTCATAATAGTGAAATCCGCGGTGGATAGCGATCATTTTGCGGATACCGGCGGCATAGATCCGCTCAATTGCGCCGAGCCACAGTTTCAGGTCCGGGCTGACCGGATTTTTGACCATGACGGCGCAATCCGTTCCTTTTAAGGCTTCCGCGATGGCCTGCACAGAAAAGGGATTGACCACGGTACGGGCCCCGACCCAGAGCAGGTCCACATCATATTTCAGGGCCAGTTCCACATGCCGGGGTTCAGCCACTTCTACGGTGATCTTTAAACCCATTTCACGGCGCACCTGCTGCATCCATCGCATCCCCTTCTCTCCGATGCCTTCAAAATCTCCCGGACGGGTCCTGGGTTTCCACAATCCTGCCCTGAAAACCTTTACCTGTGGAATGGCTGCCACTTCACGGGCGGTCCGCATGACCTGCTCCTCGCTTTCCGCGCTGCAGGGTCCAGCGATGATCAACCGCGGAAAGTCGTTGGGAAACCAATCCTGTAAGGGTGATATGCTGAGATCTGTACCCATCATGGCAAAATTACAAATATTGCTCATCAAAAAATGATGTGTGATCTCATGGAAAATCACCTGCTTTATAGTACTTTAGCCAGCTATTTCAAAAAAGTGATATGAAATTCAGTACGTTCGGGTTGGATGATCAGTTGATCGAAGCCATCTCCCATATTGGTTTTGAGCAAGCGACACCTATTCAGCAGCAAGCGATTCCTGCCATCATGGAAAACCGTGACCTGATTGCCAGCGCCCAGACCGGGACCGGTAAGACGGCCGCCTTCCTGCTTCCTATCCTGAATGAACTGATAGACCAGCACGACAACGAAACCTCTACCCTCATTGTTGTCCCCACCCGTGAACTGGCCATGCAGATCGACCAGCAGATACAAGGGTTCGCCTATTTCACCGATATCGTTTCCATACCGATCTACGGGGGAGGTGACGGCCTGGGATGGGAGCAGCAAAAAAAGGCGCTGACCACCGGCACCGATATTATTGTGGCAACTCCCGGCAAGCTGATTTCACACCTCAATATGGGTTATGTGAAGATGGATTCCCTGCGCCACCTTGTCCTGGATGAGGCTGACCGGATGCTCGATATGGGTTTTTATGATGATATCAAAAAGATTATCACCTATTTGCCCGAAAAAAGGCAGAACCTCATGTTCAGCGCCACCATGCCGCAGAAAATTCGTGAGTTGGCCAGGCTGCTGCTGAAAGATCCGGTGGAGATCAATATTGCCATGTCAAAACCTGCCGAAGGGGTATTGCAGGCTGCTTATCTTGTTTATAATCCACAGAAGATCAAGCTGATTCAAAGGCTGATCGCAGACAAGCCCGAGGTAAAAAGTATTTTGGTTTTCAGTTCGACAAAAAGGAATGTTTTCGAGATCGTCAGGGGTTTGAAAGGCCACGGATTTTCTGTGGAAGGTATTTCCTCTGACCTGGCGCAAAGTGAAAGGGAGGAAGTGTTGCGGCGCTTTAAGTCCAGGCGAACACGTGTTCTTGTGGCGACCGATGTGCTCAGCCGGGGTATCGATATCAAGGAGATCGACATTGTAATCAATTATGATGCGCCGGGTGATGCCGAAGATTATGTCCACCGGGTTGGCCGGACCGCCCGTGCGGAGGCGACAGGCCTGGCCATTACCCTGGTAAATGAGGAGGACATGCACAAATTCCACCGTATCGAACAACTGATCGAACAGAAGGTGATGAAACTTTCCGTCCCACAGGATATGGGGGCCGGTCCGGACTGGAAACCCGATTACAGAGGTGATCGATTCAGCAGGTCTTCCGGAAAAAAGCACGGATCCAAAGGAAGGAAGCATCACTGGAGAAAAAAAGATGGCCGTCGTTGAAGAACACATCGTCCCACCCCATACGCCTCCTGTCAGACTTGTTGATTATCTCCCTGGAATATTTACCCTGCTGCCTTCCAGGGCGGGACTTAAAAAAGCAATGAAAAGAGGAGAAGTGCTTGTCAATGGTAAACCGGCGGCACAGCGTGAATTTGTGCAGCCCGGACAAAAGATCTCTTTGCTCGAACCAGCGGTTCCCACTGCCAGGATCTTCGAATTCCCACTGGAGATCGTTTACAAAGATGAGTGGCTGGCCATCATAAATAAACCTGCGGGATTACCTGTCAGCGGCAATCGCTATCGAACGGTTCAAAATGCGCTGCCTTTCAACCTGCCGGAGTCATCAAAAAAAGATGCCCTGAAATGGCCCAGGCCTGTGCATCGCCTGGATGTGCCCACCTCAGGGCTGCTGCTGATCGCGCGTACAACACGTGCGCTCATGATACTCGGCCGGCAGATGGAAAAACGGGAAATCAAAAAAAGGTACCGTGCCATCGTGGCCGGAAAGCTATCCGGAAGCGGGAAAATAGACTGGCCCATTCAAAACCGGAAGG
>JARRQC010000132.1:0-6445 GCA_037382165.1 bacterium
CCTCGGTGTCCCCTACTCCGATGGATATGGTGACGGGCAGGCCATGAAGGACCTCCAGGCACAGGCCAAAAAGATCGGTGACGGTCTCAGGGCTGGCGGTATCGCTTGTGAAGACGATGAAGAGCTGATCGCATTGATCGCTTATCTGCAACGACTGGGAACAGACCTCTATAACAGCGGAACACAAGCTCAACTTAATCATTAATTTGTCCGACACATGAAGATCGTCATCAATACATTGGAGCAAATCGGAGGGGTGGAAATCTATCCCATCATCTCCCTTATTATCTTTTTCTCCCTTTTTGCAGCGGTAACCTACCTGGTGCTGACAGCCAAAAAGGAATATATAGATGAAATGAAGAACATGCCCTTTACAGACGGCGAAATTCATGAATCGGACAACCAGCAATATTGACATTCAAAAAGGCTGAAATGGCAACAGAAGACATAAAAAAACAGCAAAAAGAAGATTACGAATATGATACGCTAACCAATGAGCGTCTCATCAAGGAGCATGATTATGACGGCATCCGGGAACTGGACAACGATTTGCCTCCATGGTGGAAATGGCTTTTTTACATTACCATCATTTTTGCGGCTATCTATCTTATCCGTTTTTTCTTTCTGGATGCAGATGACCTTCTCCAGGAAAGGGAATTCCGCAAGGAAATGGCTGCCGCAACAGAGGCTGCCCCTGCTGAAACCGGACAGGCTGCTGAATTCCAGCTCGTCCTGCTTGAGGATGAGGCATCGCTGGCCAGCGGCAAAGAGACCTGGGACAAGATATGTGCCGTCTGTCATCTCCCTGACGGCGGAGGTCTTGTCGGCCCGAATATGACAGATAATTACTGGATACACGGCAATACGGTCGAAGATATGTTTACCATCGTCACAAACGGTGTCATTGAGAAAGGAATGATCCCCTATAAAGATCAGCTTTCTGAACAGAAAAGACTGGAAGTTGTGAGCTATATCCTGGTCAAACTGGTGGGAAGTACCCCTGCCAACCCCAAAGAACCACAGGGTGAGTTGTATTGAAAACCGCAATATCATTCAATTACTATGGAAGCCGGCTTAATTTCCGGCTTTCATGGTTTATGGCAGCGCGGGTAAGAAGAGGCAAATATGGGAAAGCCAAACATTTTACAGACTATTTATTGACGCATATCAATAACCGATGTACTGTTTTATCACACCAGAAGCGTAATTTTAACTGACCGATCAACAAAAGGAATTGGCCATGGCAAATCAGGCGAATAAATACGAAGAAACCTATTTCCGGGACCGGATTTCCACTGTAGACAGCCAGGGAAAGAGGAAATGGGTCTTTGCTAAAAAACCCAAAGGGCCATTATATAACAAAAGGCGCTGGCTTGCCTGGCTCCTCATTGCTTTTCTTTTCGCCGCCCCTTTCATCAAAGTAGCCGGCGAACAACTGCTGCTTTTTGATGTATTGGGCAGGAAATTCGTGATCTTTGGTATCGTTTTCTGGCCACAGGATATTCACCTTATCCTGTTGGGCTTTATTACACTTCTGGTATTCATAGTCTTGTTTACGGTCATTTATGGCAGGATCTTCTGTGGATGGGTCTGCCCGCAGACCATATTTATGGAATTTGTGTACCGTCCGATCGAATACCTGATCGAGGGGGACGCAGCCCAGCAGAAAAAGCTGGCAGAAGCCCCGTGGAACTTCGAAAAGATCCGGAAGAAAACACTTAAACACCTTATTTTCTTCCTAATCGCTTACCTGATATCCAACTTGTTTCTTTCCTATATTATAGGTATGGACCAGCTGCTGGCGAATATCGCCGCCGGGCCTTCAGAACACCTGGGAACCATTCTGGCGCTGTTCATCTTTTCAGGAGCCTTTTATTTTGTTTTTGCCTTCTTCAGGGAACAGGTGTGTTCAATAGCCTGCCCCTATGGAAGACTTCAGGGGGTGATGATCGATAAGAAAACCATCGTTGTAGCTTACGATTACAAACGCGGCGAACCCAGGGGGCCATTGAAGCTGGCGGAAGAAAAAGGTTTCGGCGATTGTATTGCATGTAATGCCTGCGTGGTGGTATGCCCTACCGGTATCGATATCCGGAACGGCACCCAGTTGGAATGTATTAACTGCACTGCCTGTATCGATGCCTGTAACCGGGTGATGGACCGGGTGAAGAGGCCCCGTGGTTTGATCCGGTATGATTCGGAGGAAGGGGTTGCACAGGGTAAAAGGAACGTTCTGAATCCCCGCTCCATCGCCTACTCCGTCGTATTATTCCTGCTCTTAATATTTGTGGGAAGCCTGTATGTCATGCGGGGTGACTTCGAAGCCACCATCCTGCGGGCCGGAGGTTCGCTCTACCAGGAATATGGTTCCGACAGTGTCAGCAATATCTACAATTTCAATATTGTGAACAAGATCGCCGAGCCGGTGAATGTGGATATCCGCCTGGAATCGCACCCGGGAAGCATTCGTTTTATCGGTGAAAAACTCCCCGTCCAAAAAGGTGGGGTTGGCAAAGGCACTTTCCTGGTGGTTATCGCGAAAAAAGACCTTCAGCAATCCAAGTCACAAATCAAGCTGGGTCTATATACCAATGGCAGGAAAGCGGAAACCTATACCAGTGCCTTTGTAGGCCCCAATGAACTGGACAACAAATAATCGCCGGGTGGGTTAATAAAGCTTAACTTTGCAGGACAGAAAAGTGTGAAGGATGAAGTGGAACTGGGGAACAAAACTTGTCGTGGCCATGGCGCTTTTCATGACCTTTATCATGGTGCTTGTCTTTCGCAGCATGAACAACGACATCAACCTGGTCGAGAAGGATTACTATCCCAAAGGACTGAAATACCAGGACCGGCTGGATGAAATCCGTAACGCAAGGATCCATGCAGGTGTGATCAATATCAACCAGGAAGAGGACCGGATCCTTGTTCAATTTCCCGATATCCATCCCGATACAGGAACCGTTTATTTTTTCAGGCCTTCCAACACCGCACTCGACAAATTGTACCAGATCGAAATTCCGGAAAGCCGGATCATGTCTTTTGACAATGACGGGTTTGTTAAAGGGAAATACCTCCTTAAGATCTACTGGAAAGAGAAAGGAAAAGGTTATTATGTGGAAAAACCGTGGTACTTTAAATAAGGAGAAGGCATGAACGAATTGTACCTGGCCGCCCTCGCCACCGGACTGGTTGGCAGCCTGCATTGCATTGGCATGTGTGGTCCCATCGCCGTCGCGCTTCCCCTGGGTAAAAAAAGCTGGAGTTTTAAAACACTGGGGGGGCTGTCCTACAACATGGGCAGGTCACTGACTTACGGGATGCTGGGTGCGGTTTTCGGACTGCTGGGTCAGGGTATACAGCTGGCTGGCCTGCAGCAGTGGGCATCGATCATCATCGGTGTGATCATGATCGTCTCCGTAATCTTCCCTGCTGTATTCCGTACAAAATTCAATCCGGATAAAATATTTACAGGTTACGCCGCACGACTCATCGGTAGGTTCAGGAAGATGTTTCAGAAAAGTTCGCTGTCCAACTTGTTCTTCATCGGTCTGCTCAACGGCCTGTTGCCCTGCGGTTTGGTTTATGTGGCCATTGCAGGTGCAATCACCACGAATTCAATTGCAGGAGGTATCTTTTACATGGTTATCTTTGGCCTCGGAACAATTCCTGTGATGCTGGCCATATCTCTGGCAGGAAATTTGGTAGGAACAGGGATCAGAAGAAAGCTTAGAGGAGCGGTTTCAGTTTTTATTGTTGTGCTGGGTGTACTTTTCATCCTTCGGGGACTTTCACTTGGAATCCCCTATGTAAGTCCGAAGAAAAAGATGCTACAACCCCACGAGCAGATGAAACATATGAAATCTGAAGAAATTGTTCAACAAAATAAGTTCATTTACATTCATTATTAACGGAAGTTTAAATCATAAGATCATGAAAAAAATATTTCTTTTACTGATGGTTGCAGGGATTGTACTGGTAACCTCCAGCGCATTTGACCGGATGCAACCCAACACGGACACGGATCCCGTTGAAACAGACTATTATGCTCCGCAGGATGATGCGGCGGCTAAATTTCCAAAAGGAGCCCAGATCTACACTGCGAAATGTGTACCCTGCCACCAGGTAACCGGCGAAGGTATACCCGGTGCTTTCCCTCCCCTCAAGAATTCCGATTATCTTTTGGCCGATAAGAAACGGGCGGTCAAACAGGTACTGAACGGTTCAAATGAGGCGATGGTCGTCAATGGAATGACCTATACCGTTCCGATGCCCCCGCAGGTTGATACCCATGAAGATGCCGTAGCTGTCATTAATTATGTATTGAACGCTTTCGGCAATAACGGAGGGACGATCTCTCTGGAAGAAGTTAAGGACATCAAAATCGTTCGGTAGATTATTTCAAAAAACTTTTTTTAATCATAAGGAGATCAAATGAAGAGAGCAATAAATGCATTTCTTGCCCTGCTTATCGCGGGCACCTTCGCCGCCTGTAATTACAGCGGTGATGAAAATCAGCAAAATCAGGAATCGGCTGTGGAAACAGTCCATGACGGACACCATGCTAATGCCGTTCGTCCCACCTCTTCCACAGGAAACTTCGGAGAGAAGATCACTGCGGATGATGCTTTGGCAGCAACTGAACTCCCGGCCCTCCTTGAAGGAAAGGAATCAATTACAGTCAAACTTACAGGTGATGTGGAATCGGTTTGCCAGATGACCGGCTGCTGGATGGATATTGATATTGGCAACGATGAGACCGTTCATGTAACATTCAAGGACGATGGATTCCTGATGCCGATGGACGCCACAGGCAAAAAAGCGGTGATCGAAGGTGTGGCTACCTACGAAGAAATTTCCGTTGAAATGCTGAAACACCTGGCAGAGGACGAAGGCAAATCCGAGGAAGAGATTAACGCCATCACCGAGCCGAGGATGGAATACACACTGGTAGCCAAAGGGGTGATCCTGGAAGAGATTTGATTTTTTACTTTCAAAAATCAAAAACCGGAGTCCGTAGTGAGATGCTACGGACTTCTTTTTTAGTATTGTTTGTAGTTTAAATCGGCATCAACTGTTTCAATCTTTGAACCAAAAGGCGATCGGTTTGGCGTTCTGATTTATATCATAAAAAATTATTCAAACATTACCCCTGTATTATTTGTATTTATTCTAAATTAGCGCCCCAATAACCGGCGCGATGATCTAAATCTAAAAATCTATAAATGAAGTATTTAGCAACGCTTATCTTTTTTATTGCATTCATTTATTACCCTTTTTCAGCGATTTCGGAGGATCTTCCGGAAGATAATCAATTGGGTATTTATGAAAAACTGGACGAATATATTTCGGATGAACTGGTATTTACGGATGAAAAATTCAATGAAATAAATATCAAGGAATCCATCGATAAACCTACCGTACTGGCGCTGGTCTATTATGAGTGTCCCGGCATTTGCAGTCCGCTGCTGAATGGCCTGGCTGAAGCCATGGACCGGTCCGATATTGAGCTGGGAGATGACTACCAGGTCTATACCATCAGCTTCAGCCATACGGAAAAACCTTCCCTTGCCAGGAAGAAGAAAAAAACCTATGAAAAGCTGGTAAAACATGGCGACACCGATAACGGATGGAAATTCTTTACCGGTGACAGTACCACCATTTATCAGCTTCTGGACGATGTTGGATACAAGATTAAAAAAGAGGGCAAAGAATATATCCATCCTGGAGCCATCATCGTGTTGAGCCCCGATGGGAAAGTTACCCGATATCTTTACGGAAGTACATATTTCCTGCCTTTTGACCTGAAGATGGCTGTTGTTGAGGCTTCTGAAGGACGCTCAGGACCTACCATTAACAAGGTTCTTAAATATTGTTTCAGCTATGATCCTGAAGGTCAGAAATATGTTTTCAACATGACCAAGATCTCGGGAACACTGATTCTCATTTTGGCAGCCAGCCTGCTGTTCACCATGGTGATAAAAGGCAGAAAACGTAAGAATAAAATTTCAAAAGCATAACATACTATGACCGTAGCAGCCTTACCCTATACCAATTTCTGGCAAGCGAAAAAGGGCATTCTATCATGGTTATTTACCCTTGATCACAAACGGATTGGAATACTTTATCTCTATTCCATTGGTTTCTTTTTCCTGGTAGCCGTCGGACTGGGCGTATTGATGCGCCTTGAACTGCTCAACCCGGGACGCGACCTCATCGACCCGCAAACCTATAACCAGGTTTTTACGCTGCATGGCGTAATCATGATCTTTTTATTCATCATTCCCAGTGTACCGGCTGTTTTTGGCAATTTTGCGCTTCCCCTGCTGTTGGGTACGGATGATGTGGCTTTCCCCAAGCTGAATCTTCTCTCCTGGTGGCTTTATGTGATCGGCGCTTTCTTCGCGCTGGGAACACTGGTTTATGGTGAAGGTAGTGCTGACAC
>JARRQC010000133.1:0-6422 GCA_037382165.1 bacterium
GCAATAAATTCATTGGATTTGTTTTCCAGTCATTCAACCTGATTTCTTTTAAGAATGCCATGGAAAATGTCGCCTTACCTCTCTATTACCAGAAAGTGGGGCGAAAAAAACGGAACAAGCTGGCCATGGAATATCTTGAAAAGCTCGGATTGAAAGAGTGGGCGCACCATTTGCCCAATGAATTGTCGGGCGGTCAAAAACAAAGACTCGCCATTGCGCGGGCGCTGATATCAAAACCCAAAGTGATCCTGGCCGACGAGCCGACCGGCGCACTGGACTCTACCACTTCCATGGAGGTCATGGAACTCTTCAACGAGATCAACAAAACAGGGATTACCATTTTGATCGTGACACACGAACGCGATATCGCTGCAAAAACGGATCGTATCATCCGCCTGAAAGACGGGCTGATCGATTCCATCATCTCCAACGGAGAAAGGAAAAAATGGCTTTCAGAACAGGTGATGGCCTGATGTAAAAAGGATAGCGTCATGTTTGACATCGACAAATGGCAGGAAATATTCAGCACCATCCGAAAGAATAAGTTGAGAACCATTCTCACCGGATTCAGCGTGGCCTGGGGCATCTTTATGCTTGTCGTCCTGCTTGGTTCTGGTTATGGTCTTGAAAACGGGGTGAAACGGGAATTTATGGGCGATGCGGTGAATTATATTTCCATCAATTCCGGCGTGACATCAAAGCCCTACAAAGGCATGAAAGCCGGCCGCCGAATTCAATTTACCAATGAGGATAAGGAAGTCCTTCACCGCCTTGATTATGTGGAAAAGAGTTCGAGCCGAACTTATATTTTTTTGGAAAACAACATGTTAAGTTATAAGAATGAATACGGGACTTTCGATGTTTTCGCCATCACCCCGGATTATCGTTATGTGGAATCACTGGAGATGATGGAGGGGCGTTTTCTCAATGAGATAGATATTGACGATTACCGCAAATCCGTGGTTCTCGGACGGCTTGTTTATGAAGCCCTGTTCAAGGATTCGCCTGCAATTGATGAATATATCAAGGTCGGCGGTGTACCTTTTAAAGTAGTAGGGGTTTTCAATGATCCCGGTCATGAAAGGGACTTACAGCGTATCTACATTCCGATCACTACTGCGCAGCGGGTTTTCAACATGGGAAACAATATCCGGACAGTATGCCTCAACCTGGAAGAGACATCGGTGAGCCAGAGCCGCCTTGTGGAGGAAAACCTGAAGCAAAAGTTGTCGGAAAGGCACAAATTCGACCCGGAAGACAACCGGGCGCTGTTCATCTTCAACAGTATTGCCAATTATAAGCAATTCATGGACTTGTTTGCCGGCATCCGGTTCTTCATTTGGATCATCGGAACTGGAACCATTATTGCCGGCATTGTAGGCGTGAGCAATATCATGATGATCGTTGTCAAGGAAAGAACCAAGGAAATAGGTGTTCGCAAGGCCATGGGTGCTACCCCGCGTACCATTATTTCACTGATCCTGCAGGAATCCATATTGATTACGGCTTTTGCCGGATACATCGGCCTGGTGCTGGGTGTCGGATTACTTGAACTGGTTGGAAGCGCCCTGCCCGCACATGATTATTTCGCCAACCCGGAGATCAACATCCAGGTGGCGGTAAGTGCGACCCTCTTACTGATCTTATCCGGCGCTATCGCAGGATATGTTCCTGCCAGGAAAGCCGCGAGTGTAAAACCCGTTATTGCGCTGAGGGATGAGTAAACCAAACGACTGAAACATGGGATTCTTGGATGCAGATAAATGGCAGGAAATATTCCACGCACTGAAAAAGAACAAATTGCGTACTTTTTTTACCGCATTTGGTGTGTTCTGGGGTATATTCATGCTTATCATCATGCTGGGTTCCGGAAAAGGACTCAACAATGGAACATCGCAGGGTATGGGTGACCTGGCTACCAATGCCATGTTCATGTGGACCCAGCAAACCACCGTTCCATATAAAGGTTTTCCAAGAGGAAGACGTTACCATTTCGACAATGAGGATACCCAGGCTTTGCGGGACAACGTACCGGAACTTGAATACATTGCCCCCCGCCTGCAGGTTTTCTCCCGGGGCTCGGAAGGAAACAATGTGGTACGGGGTGAAAGGACCGCAGCGTTTACCATCCAGGGAGATTACCCGGATTTTAACAAAATAGATCCCTGTAATATATTACAAGGGCGTTTTATCAATGAACTGGATATTGAGGACAAAAGGAAAAACGTAGTCATAGGGATACGTGTGTTTGAGGAGATGTTCGATCCGGAAGAGGATCCTATTGGCGAAAACCTTCGGATACAGGGCGTATATTTTAAAGTGGTAGGGGTATTTTCCTCCAAAAAGAACGATCGCCAGGCGGAGCAGGAAAACAGCCAGATATTCATGCCTTTTACCACCATGCAGCACACCTATAACTTCGGAAATATCGTGGGCTGGTATTCTATGACGGCAAAAGATGGCTATCCTGCTTCCCAGGTGCTGGAAAAAGCACGTGAGATCGTTAAAACGCGCCACAGCATATCCCCGGATGACGATCGCGCTGTCGGATCCTTTAATCTTGAAGAGGAATACCGGAAGATGACTACTCTTTTCCGTGGCATAGATGCCCTGATCTGGATCGTGGGCATAGGTACCCTGCTTGCGGGCGTGATCGGAGTGAGTAATATCATGCTGATCGTGGTAAAGGAACGAACGAAGGAGATCGGTATCCAACGTGCTATTGGAGCAAGACCTGTGAACATTAAAACACAGATTGTGCTGGAATCCGTTTTTCTTACTACCCTGGCCGGTTATATCGGATTTACACTTGGCATCCTTGTTCTGGAAGGTATCAACAACCTGCTGATATCCTCCGGTGCCAGTACCGACATGTTCTACAACCCGGAGGTCGATTTCGGTAAAGCCATAACGGCACTCATTATCCTGGTAATTTCGGGAGTGTTCGCTGGCCTTATCCCTGCACAACGCGCTGTACAGATGAAACCGATCGATGCGTTGAGGGATGAGTAAATAAACAAATGATAAATAAAAAAATTACCAAAGAATAAAATACCAAAGTCATGAAAACATTCTTCAAAATACTGGTTGGCCTCATCATCATCGGGGTTTTTGGCTATACCATCTATTTCCTTTACCAGAAATCCCAGAGTAAGCCGGTTGTTTATGAGACGGCCACACCCTTCGTGACAAACATCATTAAGAAAACCACCGCTACCGGATCAGTGGTTCCGCGGAAGGAAATAGAGATCAAACCTATTGTCTCGGGTATCATTGACGAAATATTCGTTCAGGAAGGAGACATAATCAAGAAAGGAGATCTGATCGCCCGTATCAGGATCATCCCTAATATGATCAACCTCAACAATGCCAAATCAAGGATCGATGTGGCGAAGATCAATCTGAAAGATGCAAAACGAAACTACGACCGGCAACTCGGCCTGCTGGAGAAAGGGGTAATTGCAAAAGCTGATTTTGAATCTTATGAAATAGCTTATCAAAATGCCAAAGAAGAATTGGAAACTGCAGAAGAAACCCTGCAACTCATCAAGGAAGGTCAATTAAAAGATTCTGGAAATGAGACCAATACCATTGTCAGGTCTACCATTACCGGTATGGTGCTTGACATACCCGTAGAGATTGGTTTTCAGGTTATTGAATCCAACAACTTCAATGCCGGCACAACCATCGCTTCTGTGGCAGATATGGGAGAGATGGTCTTTGAAGGGAATATCGATGAATCGGAGGTGGGCAAGATCACCGAAGGTATGCCCCTTATTCTGACCATTGGCGCCCTCGAGGATGTGACATTTGATGCCAAACTTGAGCACATATCTCCGAAAGGTGCTGAAGTAAATGGTGCTGTGCAGTTTGAGATCAAAGCTGACGTGAATTTGCGGGAGGATCAGTTTATCCGGGCCGGATACAGTGCCAACGCCGATATTGTGCTGGAGCGTGTGGACAGTGTGCTGGCCATTTCGGAAAGCCTCTTGCAGTTCAATGAGGATACAACCTTCGTGGAAGTGGAGGTGGCACCCCAGCAATTTGAAAAGAGAATCATCGAAACAGGATTGTCAGACGGTATCAACATACAGGTAATTTCCGGCCTGTCTGAAAAGGACAAGATCAAGAAGCAATCTTAACAAACCGGGAAAGGGACCGGTTCTTCACGCCAAATGCCGCCTCCTGGACTCTGGTTATTTCAATTTACCTTTGTCAGGTAAATCATGCAGACAAATGCGCCCTGTTTTTATCGCTATTACCACCATATGCTTCTTTTTCGGGACTTTCGCCCAGAAAATCCCAGAAACGGATAGTCTGGAAAATGCGATCACCGGTGAACACTCCATTGCCCAAAAGCTGGAATTGTACATTCAACTGATCGAGATCTATCAGCTATCGGATCTCGAAAAGGCGGCATCCATGTGCAATGAGGCGTTGAGGCTTGCTGAAAGTGAAAGGGATGCGAAAAGCATGGGTTTGATACATATCCTGAAGGGAAACCTCGAGGTCCGGTCCGACAGCATTGCGGCAGCCGAGAGGGATTATACAGCAGCCGTCGAATGGTTGACCGGTACCCCCGAAGATGAACTTCTAATCCAGGCACACACAGCATTGGGTAACCTTTATACGGAAAAAGAAAATTATCCTGCTGCCATGGAGCAGTTTCACATGGGTATACGGATTTCAGAAGAAAAAAGTAAAACAGACAAATTGCCCAACTTGTACAATAACCTGGGCGTCATATATGTGAATCTCAATAACCCCCAAAAAGCGCTTGATCTGTATACCAAGGCCCTTGTACTTTTTGAAAGGAAGCACGATTCCATCAATATAGCTGGGACAACCACAAATATCGGATCCATCTATATTCAACTGGGAAATTATCGAATTGCCAGGCAATATTACAGGGCAGGCCTTGCATTGTTTGAAAAGATAGGTTTACGGGCGGGTCAGGCGCACGCACTTTTTAAGCTTGGGATACTTTTTGAAATGGAAAAGGAATATGATTCTGCGATCCATTATCTGGACCTGAGTTATACACTTCAGGACAACCTTGGTTTATTGCCTTCCGGCTCACCGGCGATATTCCGGGCTGAAACGGAAATCCACCTGGGTGTCAATTACTATGAATCAGGGAAAATAGAGGTGGCAAAAGTTTTCCTGCAAAAAGGCTACCAAAACGCCTATCAGAACGGGCAGATTTCCCTGGTCTCTCTGGCCGCAAAATTCCTTTCGGATATCAAAAAGAAGGAAAACGACTTCAAGTCGGCGCTTGAATATCACGGGATATTCAAAAGATATTCCGATAGCCTCTACAACGAAGAGAACGTGAGAAAGTTAACCCGGCTTGAAATGCAGTATCAGTATGAATCCCAGATCGCCAAGGCCAGGCTTGAAAAGGAACTGGAGGAGCAAAAACGTAAACGTACCAACCTGGTGTATATCCTGGTTACCGCAGCCCTTCTGCTGGTACTGGTCATCATTATACTCCTGCTGAGACTTGAAAAGAACAAGAAGAAAAAATTATCCGTTGAACGAGCGGCACTGCAGGAAAAACTGGATCATACAAGCAAAGAGTTGACCACCTATGTTATGCATCTTTTGCAGAAAAATGAACTGATACTTTCAATTATTGAAAAACTCAAACACGCACGTATTGATGCGACAACAGAAAATAAAAAAGTCATTGCTGAATTGATTGCAGAATTACAGTCAAGCACCGGAAGGGTTTCATGGGAAGAGTTCGAATTGCGTTTCCAGCAGGTGCATACCGAATTTTATACGCACCTGCGCATGGAATTTCCTGACCTGACAAACAATGAAATAAGGCTGTGTGCATTTTTCCGCCTCAACATGACCACCAAGGAGATCGCTGCCATCACCTACCAATCGTTGAACAGCATCAAGGTAGCCCGTTACCGTCTCAGAAAAAAATTGCACCTCACCCAGGATCAAAGCCTGAGCTATTTCCTTTCCCGGTACTAATCCGGTTATCAATTCCTTTCTCGTTTTTTATATATCACATTATCAAAGGGATACTTGAGACAGTACCCTTTTTGTAACCGGTGGGTAGTCAAAATGTAGACCCGAAATATTTAATAATTTAGAAGATTTTACGGTCTTTTGTTAAAAAATATACGACGACCAGCGCGATCGCCCCGAACCACATCTGCATCAGCGGTGCCACCCTCCGCTCGGGTCGACGGAGCTGGACCAGCACCGACGGCACCACCGCCCACACCGCGATGCCGATGTGGAAGAACTGGCTGCGGTAGTTCTCGATCTCGGTCGGCTCGCCCTCCTCGAACAGCGACAGCAGGGTCTCGTCCGACAGCCACATCAAGACCGGCTCCATCAGGCCGAACACCCAGAGCGCGACCGTCCCCAGCCCGACGACCCAGCTGACGATCCGGAACGCC
>JARRQC010000134.1:0-6381 GCA_037382165.1 bacterium
GCTTACCCGGTTTCCATTTGGGCATCGACTCAACAACACGGACGGCTTCTTCATCACATCCGCCACCGATACCACGCAATACTTTTACATTTGAGATCGCGCCATCCGGCTCAACAACGAAGTTGATAAATACACGACCCTGAATACCACTTTCTTTGGCCAGCGGAGGATATTTGATGTTGGTGGCCAGGTATTTCATCAACTCACCCATGCCACCCGGAAATTCAGGCATCGATTCAACCACGGTGAAAATTTCCTCTTCAGCAATTTCCTCTTCATCATCTTCCGGTGGTATGTACTCCATCATCTCCATGTCCTCGTCGGCGTCAACATCGATATCGATATCTTCTTCGACTTCCACGTCATCCTCAACAATTTTGATCTGGGTGACGGCTTTTGGCGGAGGTGGCGGAGGCGGTTTTACCTTTTGCTCCGTGATGGGGATTATCTCCTCGGGAATGTCCTCTACTGCTGACTGAGCCAGATCGATCGTGATCTTGTCATAGCTCTTGTATTCAAAGGCAGCAAAAACGATGAGCAGGGCAACGATCAGACCAATTTCAAAAAAGATGGTCTTTTTGTTTTCAAGGTCTGCTTTGGGCGTTTTTTTAATTTCCATAGTTTTAAAGCGTATTGATCCAGATTAATGCACTGCTAAAGTAATAATTAATCTGAATCTGGTTTTGCGTAATTCTTTATTTTTTTCTCATACACCATCCTGAAAGCCAGCCAGCCAAGCACAGCACCCAGTGCATCGGCAAGAAAATCATAAACACTGCCATAGCGGCCGATAAATACGTAGGTCTGTAATACTTCAGTAAGCAAACCGTATGCCAAAGATATACCGACGGCAGACAGTACATATTTGTAACGGTGCCGGCTTTCAAGATATTGCTCCATTACCCCAAAAAGTATTAAAAAGGACAGTACCCCGAAAGTAAACAAGTGAACAAGCTTGTCCGGTTTAAGCCAATCCCAGAACGTGGTAACAGTAGGTATAAGTTCCCCCGGCGTACCTGTAATAATCAGAATGAACACGGCCCACAGGACGGCAGGCCATAGTTTACCGAAATGCATGCGGCAACTAGGATTCTATATTCCCGCGGTAGGCATCGGCATCCAGCAGGTCATCCAGTTGGCCGCTGTCAGCCATTTTGATCTTAATGATCCATCCGTCGCCATAGGCATCCTTGTTGATCACTTCCGGTTCATCTTCCACGATGCTGTTCAATTCAAGGACAGTACCGTCGACAGGCATAAAAAGATCAGAAACGGTTTTAACGGCTTCAATGGTTCCGAAGGCATCCCCTTTTTCCAGTTCCTCATCAATGGTTTCCACCTCAACGAAAACGATATCGCCCAACTCCTTCTGAGCAAAATCGGTAATGCCTATGAAGGCGAATTCACCTTCTACCCTGATCCATTCGTGATCTTCAGAATACAATAAATCTTTAGGGATATTCATCTTAATAAAGTTATTACGATAATGCATTCAAAAGTAGGTATTTTTTGCCATGCATTTCCCTGGATTTACTTAAAACGAATTTTTTTCCACAGGCGATATTCCAGTGCGGATTTGGATTTCTTGTTTAACGCTTTGGAAAGCGGTTTACTGAGCCAGGTTGAACCTCAGGCTAAAGCCCCCGGCAGTGGTTGCGTTGGCGAACTGTGAGGAGACATAAGGATTGTTACTGGTCCAGTTGTAATAGAAACGCAGTTGCAGGCTCCGGCTCAGCATATAATCGGCGGAAATGTTGAGTGTAAATTGTTTCGAACCTGCCGATACCTGGCTGTTGTTTTCGTCGATCCTTCTCAGCGTGGTAATATTATCACGTATTCCAAAATCCACTTTGATATTCAGGTCACTGCGGTAGGAGGTGTTGCGCGGTGACCCGTCCAGGGAACCTATGGAGAATTTGAGGTTCTTTATCCGGTAGCCCATCCCGATGATGATATCATTGCTCATGATCTCGGTCAGCTGGTTGTTGACGAAACTGACAGAGAGGTTCCTTTGCTTTTTGTATTCGAATTTGGCCGACAGGCTGTTGTTCATCATGACATCGATACCGATAAGGGGTGACCAGCTTTCGATCAGGGATACGATACCTACGTCATATTCCTGTATGAGATTGTTGGTAGCCTGGTATAGCTGGATACTGTCTGAGGTGTAGTTTACATTGGTTCTCCAGGAAGCCAGACTGAGCATGGAACGGTAACCGTGGGTAATATTAAAGGTTTTAAATATTTTACCGATGAAGCCGATGTTTGTCAGTCCGCTGAAAGTGACCCGCCAGTTGGGGAAGGGAATGGTGGGGAAAGGATTTCCGATCTTTACCTTTTCTGGACCCTGGCCGGAATAGGCTCCCAGGAAGGAATAGTAAAGCACTTCCTGTGAATTTGGCCCGTATCCTATCGGGTAAATATCACCGGTCAGTGTATCGTTGAATTCCGGCCTGCCGGCGTCAATCCAGGCGGGGTTGTCTTCAGCGAGGCGATAAGCAACGGTTTGCCGGTCACTGAGGAACTGGTCAAAAATCAGAGAGTTTCCTGATTCATCCCGTTTTTCAAAAGAGGTTCTGACGATGCCATAGGAAATGCTGAAATTTCCGGTATACACCGGCGTATATTCCCTGAAAATACTGTCGGTCGGATCAAAGCGGTAAAAGGATGTGAAATTCTCGGCAAATACCCGGTCACCGTCGAAATTGATCCGGATGGCATTCAATATGTCCGTATCAATTTTATAACCGATTTGCTG
This sequence comes from bacterium, assembly GCA_037382165.1. Lineage (GTDB taxonomy): Bacteria > Bacteroidota > Bacteroidia > Bacteroidales > F082 > JAADID01. The sequence continues at coordinate 2,759 of JARRQC010000134.1, forward strand.
ACTTCCTTTGGTGATATAGGGATTGTTAAGGATGGAATCCCGGGTGATCCATCCCCTCTCAGCTGCAAGTGGCCTGATATCCGCCTGGCTTCCGAAAACAAACCCCCAGCCAGGTGCATTGCTGCGACCCCAGTCCATCCCCAGAAAACTGGCTTCCGGGGTGAAACCCGGTACCGCGGTACCGGAGGATTCCGACCAGGTCAGTGAAAACTTCTTCACCAGCATCAGCACCCGCAACACACCTTCACCGAGGATCTTCCCGTAATTTACCTTCGGTTCGGCATCCGTCGTATCACTGTCATCGGGAGGATTCGGCTGCGATCTGTCAGCCCTGGAACGTGAAGTGGGACGTGATGAGGAACGGGACTGGCTTACATTGATCGATTTGAAATAGGGCACTTTGGCGTAAAGCTTACTCAAATCAGCACTTCCGTTGAGTTGTTTCTGGTTTGAGTTCTCAATGGAATTTCCCAGGTTCTGCTGTATGTAGATGGGAGCGGCAGCCCATGAATAAAGCCCCGTATAGCTGACTGCTATGGTGGTCCAGTCAAGAATGGGGATCTTTTTCATCGGCAGGTTATAGTTGATCCGCAAACTCTGATTGTACCGCTGCATGGTACCAAATTTTCCCAGCTCATTCCAGATCTGTTGCCGCCACAATTCCCGCTCATCCTGGGGATAATACCGCTGTTCATTAATGAATGTATTGGCGCCGGCATTAAACTCCACGGAGAGCGCCCTGGTAATATCATATTTCAGGTCATACTGACGATTCCAGTTCTAGTATCTTTCCACCGTGGGATAAATGATAATATCCCCAAAACTCTTATCCCTGTATTGTTGCGTCTTGACCGATCTGTCCATGTCGGTCCGGAATGAGAAGACCTTGGGAAGCAGGTAAAAATTAAAATCCTTCACCAAGGCCAGGTGTTTTGACCGGAATGCCTTCATTTTGCCGAAAGGCTTGTAGTTTTTGGGTCTGCCGTTCCAGTTGTAGCCGAGTCCGCCACGATACTGCTTGTTGTTGTCTATTTCAAAGTCAATGTTTGTATGTTCTGTCTTGGAATAGGAGAAGGAGACATCGAAGTTTTCAATATCATAAACCCGGGGGTCCCGCTGGGATCCCGTCCGATCCTTACGGACATTCATGAAATTGAGGTTTTGCCTGGTAGTCTGATCCACCACAAGATCCCTTACCGAGTCCCTGTTGACCTTATTGCTGTAGGAATCGAGTTCATCCTTCAGCTTGATATCCGGGTCAAGGGGGTTATATTCCGGGGTAATGGTCGACGAGTTGTAATCATAGTGCATGGGAATCCGTACACCGGCCTTATCACCGAAAAATTTTCCCAGATCAAGGTCTGTTGAAAACAGGAATTCGGTCACATATTCCAGCGGCATCTGGCTGATCTTGGATTCCAGCGCGCCAAAGTGCGCTGTGCTGTGTGAAGCGGAAATCGCCATCCTACCCAGGTCTGCCAGGGTAGCTTCGATACGTCCCGTCGCTGCCCAGCCGTTCTTGTCATTAAAGTCGGTCAGCCGCAACTCATCCACCCAGACTTCCGCATCGATAGGTTCACCTGAATCATCGTCATTGACCCCTCTCTTTTTGGGATTCCTGATCCCCATTAATATACCCATGACATCGGCGATGTTAGGGCTTCCCACTACGGTTACTTTGGCATTCCCGATATACTCGACATACGGTTTGTACAAGGCGAGTTCCGAATTGGGATCCCGCATGGCAATATTCCGGTTGTGTTTGACCTGGACAAGTTCATCCAGGATGATCTCCATATTGTTCTCCTCTGGCCAGATGGCCTCCGGATCGTTAAAGCTGGTCCCCCACGGGGTAAATTCGAGGGGTATCTCATATTCATAATAGTTGCGGGTGAAATCAAGCCCGATTCGTACAAAAGCTGTCAGGTCACCATCCTGGTAAGGGGTTTCCCCGGTGATGTCATTTTCCTGCCGGTGGGCCTCTGCATGGATAAACATTTGTATCTTCTTGTACTGCCTGAAATCAAAGTCAGTGGTCTTGAATACACCGCGGGCATCTCCATCCAAAAGGTTGGTGGTGAGCAACGACAACGACTGTTCGTTTTGTACGACATAATTGGTGGTCCCGAAGGTCACCTCACGCTGAATTCCCGGGGGTACCACATAGGGTATGGGATCGCGGTTCCCATTCTCTTCAATATTGACTGCTGAAACCACAAACGTTGTTTCGCTGCCGTTGTCAGTAGGTACATATTCACCATCCGCAAGGAGTGATTTATCATAGGCCCTCCATTCCCCGCGCACGAGTTCGAAAGAAGCAAAACGTAAAATGACCGGTGCATTCCAGTCTTTCAGGAAAAGACGCATGAACCGTATCGCGCGAAAATCGGCAATATTACCAACGATCTTTTCGGGCACCTGAACCGGTATTTTAAACTGGTACCATTTCACCTCAGGTTCTATTTCCCCGTTGGCGAGCCTGACGTTCCGGGCAGTCCGAATATCCGTAATGTAATTCTGACCCACTTCCATATTTTCAGGTGCAAGCTCCATCTTGTACTGGAAATATCTTTCCGTTTCGCTCAGGGTGTTGTCGCGATTGATATCCTCAATATTGGGAATCGTAGTAGCGGCGGTAGGATAGGTTTCCGGATTCTGGTCATCCGTTGGTGAGTTGCCTTCGGTATTGTTGAATTGTTTATACCGTTCCGTTACGCTCGAATAGATGGCATCCTGATCATAATCGGAACCTCTGAAATAATGATAATCATCCGCAGAAGGGTCTTCGATAGCATTCAGGTAGGCCTGGGAGTTTTGTCCGTAGAGTGAACGGATCACGCCCAGGTAGTTGTCCTCGTAGAAAGCAGTTTCATCCTCCGTACCCAAACCATCATAGCCGACATCCTGGTATTGCCGGGATCCTGCCACATTACTGAAGGATTCGACCAGTGCCTGCAATTGCGGGACCCTTCCCCATGCGGTGGAGTCCACATCAACAACCTCAGTGGAAACAGGCAATCCGTTCTCATAACTCTTTCTTCCGTCACTCAGGATATCCTCCGAAATTTCTCCCAGGTTGATGTAAAAATCGCCTCGGCTGTTGGCAAATTCCTCCTCCGCAAAGGGGTCCATCATCCAGAATTCGATATAGACGATATTCGCCGCTTCAAAATCGGTGGATTCAATGCGGCGCATGATCCCGGCCCACCTGGACTCGGGTTCATTGAGGAATCCCTGGTCATCAATACCGGCAGTCGGCGGGTTGATGGAAGGGTCTACATCATAATTGTAGGGTCCTCTTTCGTTCGGGAAATAAGCCAGGTTCAGCACCGGTATATTGATAGGCTGCCCGTTGGGGATGGATTTATTAGGATAGACCTCGGTTTCCAGTACCTGCCGCGTGGAGTTCCTGGATATTTCATTCCTGTCGACATTCGAAGGCCGCAGTCCGCCGGAGCGATCATAGAAAAGCGGATCGATGATATACCATGAAAGAAGGGCCCGGTTCTTTCCGGAAGCCAGTTTGTCAAATGACGGGTTCCGAACTGCTTCAGGAAAAAGGTCAGGCTGCAACTGGGGTGTGGAGGCGATAAACCAGGTACTGATGCTTTTCAGGTCGATGG
>JARRQC010000135.1:0-6379 GCA_037382165.1 bacterium
TCAATACCGCATTTTATCTTCGATTGACAGCTAAGCTTAATCACTAGCCTGCTCCGTAAAAAATCTTACTTTTGCCGACGCTGAAAAACAAGATAAACCGGACATGTATTCATTGTTTTTAAAAGAGTTGGGTTCGTTTCTGAGTTCGTTGCTTGGATATGTGGTGATCATTGTTTTTCTGCTGATCGTCGGACTGTTTCTATGGGTGTTCCCTACCGAATTCAACCTGCTTGATTATGGATATGCCAATGTGGACGGATTATTCATCATCGCACCTTTCGTATTCCTTTTCCTGATTCCCGCTGTCACGATGCGGTCATTTTCGGATGAAAAGAAAACAGGAACCATAGAATTACTTTTTACAAGGCCACTTTCTGATATGCAAATCATCCTGGCCAAGTACTTCGCTGCTTTCGTGCTTTTTATCATTTCCCTGATCCCTACGCTGGTCTATTATTATTCCATCTGGCAACTGGGACTACCGCCGGGAAATATTGACTCCGGCGGATTCTGGGGGTCATTCATCGGCTTGCTTTTTCTTGGGGCGGCTTTCGCTTCCATCGGTCTTTTTGCATCTTCACTCAGCGATAACCAGGTTGTGGCTTTTATACTGGCAATCCTCTTCAGCGCCTTCGCTTACCTTGGCTTTGAATTCATTTATTCGCTTGAATTATTCGGCAATATCGACTTGCTTATCCGTTCGTTGGGAATGAGTGCGCATTACAGCTCGATCAGCCGCGGGGTGATCGATACCCGGGATGTGCTGTATTTTATCAGTATAACTTTGTTGTTCCTCTACCTGACCAGGTTTAACCTCTCAAGAAGGAAGTGGTAATCATAGCATGGCAGATAAGAAAAGAAATATAAAGAGATATCATTTGCTGGAGATTGGCCTGGTACTGGTGGCTATTATCTCCATCAACCTGCTGGGACAGGTATTTTTCACGCGGTTCGACCTTACGAGTGAAAAGCGGTTTACCCTGTCGGATGCCACCCGGGATATTTTAACTGACCTGGATGATATTGTCTATTTCCGGGTTTACCTGGAAGGTGAATTTCCGGCGGGCTTCAAACGCCTTCGCAGGGAGACCAGGGAATTGCTCGATGAATTCAGGGCGATCAATAAAAATGTGCAGTATGAATTTATCAATCCCTCTGCAAGTGAAGATGCGGAGGAGAGGAATGCAACCTATCAGCTGCTGATGCAACAGGGATTGAACCCAACCAATTTGCAGGTGAAAACAAAATCGGGAATGGATCAGCAGGTTATTTTTCCAGGTGCGCTGGTAAGTTATCGCAATAAGGAATTACCCGTTGAACTGCTCGATGCACAAATCAATGTTCCGCCTGAAGCCGTGCTTAACAATTCCATCCAAAATCTGGAATTCAAATTTGCCAACACCATTAAAATGTTGAGCAGAAAGGTGAAACCCAAAGTCGCCTTCATTGAGGGGCACGGTGAATTAAGTCTTAAGGAGACCTATGATCTGACGCTGGCCCTGCAAGCGGATTATACCGTCGAAAGGATTAAAATTGAGGGTCAGGTCAACGCGCTCGTCAGCCGCATGCTTGTTGATTCGGTGAACAATGAATACCAGATCATGCCCAAATATTCAGCCATTGTCATCGCCAAACCCGATTCCCTATTCTCCTCAAAGGATAAATTCATCATTGATCAGTATATCATGTACGGCGGCAATGTGCTCTGGCTTATTGACCCTGTCCTGGCCAGTATGGACAGTATTCAGAACCAGGAATCTACGGTAGCCATTGAAAACCCCATAGGTCTGCAGGATCAGTTGTTCACCTATGGTGTCCGGCTAAATACTGACCTGATCATGGACCTTAACGCCATGCCGCTGGCTATAAGGACCGGTCAGATGGGGAACCAGCCGCAGATCGACTTTTTCCCCTGGTATTATTTTCCGGTGGTCACACCGGTCTCTGATCATCCCATCGTCCGAAACCTGAACACGATCAAAACACAGTTTGTCAGCAGTATGGACACTTTAAATACCCGCAATGTCAGGAAAACGGTGTTGTTGAAGACTTCGCGTTATTCCAGGACGGTCACGGTTCCGTCGGTAGTTAGCCTGGCCATCACCCGTCAGCAGCCGGATGAAAGATTATATTCAGGACCACCCCGGATCATTGCGGTTTTGCTGGAAGGGACATTCGAATCAGATTTCAGGAACCGTGTTCCTCCGGAGATCTTGCAAGCCAGGGAGATTGGTTTTCGCGAATACAGCAAGCCTTCCCGGATGATTGTGATCTCTGACGGGGATATGATCCGAAACCAGTTCCATATTCCCAGCGGAAATCCATTGCCTCTCGGTTATGACCAGTTTACCAGGGAAACTTTTGGCAATAAGGCATTCATCCTGAATGCAATGAATTATTTGACGGATGGTCCCGGTATGCTTTCCATCAGATCACGGGAATTGAAACTCAGGTTGCTGGACAAGACACGCGTGAATAATGAACGGATCAAATGGCAGGTGCTGAACCTGGTTGTTCCGGTACTGGTCGTGTTGATCATGGGCATCCTGTTGACAGGCTACAGGAAACGTAAATATACAGGGAGAAAGGTAGAAAGGTAAAATGAAAAGGAACAGAATAATCATAGCCACCATCCTCGTTTTGATCGTTGCAGTGATCGCTATTCTTGCAGGAAACAGATACAGCACGCTAACTGAAAGGGAATCGAATTTTGCCGTGGAGGATACGGCTTCGGTTGTAGGCATTTTTATCGCTGACAAGAATGATAATGAGATCATGCTGGAGCGGAAAGACCATGGTTGGCTTCTGAACGGCAAATTCGAAACCAATACCCGCATGGTGGATATGTTGCTGGGCACCTTGAAAAAGATCAAAGTGCGTTCCCCCGTATCACTGGCCAGTCATAACAATGTTATTCGAAGGATGGCAGCCATTGGTAAAAAAGTTGAAATCTATCAAATGGTATATCGGATCAACTTGTTTGACAGGATTAAATTATTCAAACATAAAAAACGGACCAGGGTATTTTATGTAGGTGATGCCACACAGGATAACCTGGGCACCTATATGCTGATGGAAGGAGCAGAGAATCCCTATATCGTTTACCTGCCTTCTTTTCGTGGTTTTATTTCCACCCGTTTCACTCCGCGCCCTGATGACTGGAAAAGCCATGTTATTTTTAATAAGAGACTGACCGATATCCAAAGCGTAACGGTGAAATTCACCAGGGAGCCGGAGAATAGTTTTAAGGTGGAATCGGCCGGAATTTCAGGAGATTTTGATCTTTACAAACTCTCCGGCCGGGAAAAAGTTGCATCTTACGACACCCTCAAGTTGCTCAACTTTCTCACCTCTTTCCGGGACCTGCGGTATGAATCCCGCCTGAACAACAGCATGTCACCCGTAAGGATTGATTCCATTATACATTCCCCGACACTCTTCGAGATAGATCTGACAACACAGGGTGGCGATACCATCCATGTGAGTATGTTCGAAAAGAAGGCTGCCACAGAGAAGGAAACCAATATGCTCATCTCCCAGATACCGGTTGATTTTGATCGCATGTATGGCCTCATTAATGAAGGGGAAGACTTTGTCCTGTTGCAATATTATGTCTTTGACAAGGTGTTGTACCCATTGTCCCATTATGCTCCCTAGCGTTTCCTTTCGAGAGCAGCCGCGATAAAATAATATTCACTGTTGGAAAGGTAGATCTTCAGGAATTGCGCAAGTGATAAACGAGACCCTTTTCGGAGGAAATCCTGTAAGAGGAAAATGCCGTAGCCTGCCTGGTCCATAAATTCAAAGAACTTTTCGGGAACGACATCATAGTGATCGCTGGCTCCCAGTCCGAATTCAAAGATGATGAATGGTTTATGTTTTTCCATCGTTTGCCGGGCGCCTTTCAATACGTCAAACTCCCCGCCTTCCACATCAAGTTTGATAAAATCAACGCGATAATCCCCAGGGATCACATGGTCTAGTGTGTCAAGTTTTACATCCAACACCTCAATTTCCGGTTCCTTTACCGCGTAGTCCCTTTTTTTCAAGCCGCTGTATGCCGGTGCATCCAGAACATAATTGAAAGTAGCTACCCCCTTCCTGTCACTTAGTGCGACATCCGAAAAGGTGACATTCCTGCCGTCGAATAGCATCTTCAATGCGTTGTAAAGGGTGGGAATGGGTTCAAAAGCAAAATGCCTTCCTTCCGGTGAGCGTTTTAGTATTTCTTCGAGGATCTCTCCCTTATGACAGCCAATATCAATACAGTTGGTGTCACGCTGAAGCAATTTGTCAAGAATTTTCAGCGTCAGCCGGTCGTAGTGGAGGTTTTTTGTCAGGTCGATGCGGAGGGCGATCAAAAATTTCCGGATAATTTGCTTGAGCATAAAACCTGTTGTCTAACCGGTGAACCAATGGTGGTTGAGCAGCGGCAAAAGTACGAATTCAAAAGATATAAAAAAGGGCTGCCATGAGGGCAGCCCTAACCAAACTAATTGTATGATGACTAATTTATACCAGTCCCTGTGCAAGCATGGAATCGGCAACCTTAACGAATCCGCCGATGTTGGCCCCTTTCACGTAATCGATATAATCACCTTCTTGACCATATTTTACGCAGGTGGCATGAATATCCTTCATGATCTGGTGCAGGCGTCCGTCCACCTCTTCCCTTGTCCAGCTGAGGCGCAGGGAGTTCTGGCTCATTTCCAGGCCGGAAACTGCTACACCACCGGCATTGGCGGCTTTACCCAGTCCGTAGAGGATCTTTGCATTCTGGTATACTTCGATGGCTTCCGGTGAAGAAGGCATGTTGGCACCTTCAGAAACGACGAAACAACCGTTGGCTACTAGTGTTTTGGCCTCATCCTCATTCACCTCATTTTGGGTGGCACAAGGCATGGCTACATCACATTTGATGCCCCAGGGACGTTTACCTTCATAATATTTTACGCCGTATTTATCGGCATATTCCTTGATACGTCCTCTTCTTACATTTTTTAAGTCCATAACATAGGCCAGCTTGTCGGAATCAATACCGTCGGGATCATGAATGAAACCGGAGGAGTCGGAAAGGGTAACACATTTCGCGCCGAGTTCATTGGCTTTCTCAACAGCGTATTGCGCCACATTACCTGATCCTGAGACGGTGCATATTTTTCCCTTCATACTGTCGCCCCTGGTTTTCAGCATTTCTTCTGCAAAATAAACGGTACCGTATCCTGTAGCTTCGGGACGGATGAGTGAACCTCCCCATTCCCTGCCTTTGCCGGTCAGAACTCCGACAAACTCATTACGCAGTCTTTTGTACTGTCCGAAAAGATAACCGATCTCACGGCCACCTACTCCAATATCACCGGCAGGGACGTCGGTATTGGCGCCAATATGACGGAACAATTCGCTCATGAAACTCTGGCAAAAGCGCATCACCTCGTTGTCAGACTTGCCTTTGGGATCGAAATCAGAACCTCCTTTACCACCGCCCATCGGCAGTGTAGTGAGGGAATTCTTGAAAACCTGTTCAAAAGCGAGGAATTTCAGGATACCCAGGTTAACGGTGGGGTGAAAACGCAGACCTCCCTTGTATGGACCGATGGCGCTGTTCATCTCAATACGGAAACCGCGGTTTACCTGTACTTCACCTTTATCATTCAGCCAGGGTACACGAAACATCATTACCCTTTCAGGTTCGGTGATCCTTTCCAGGATCTTTGCTTCCTTGTAGATCGGATTTTCTTCAATAAAAGGGATAATGGATTCCACTACCTCATGGACTGCCTGGTGAAATTCTATCTCACTCGGGTTCTTAGCGATGACCTTGGCCATGAAGTCATTGATTTTTTGTTGATATGCGTTCGACATGTTTTTATGTTTTAATGAAACGATTCGAATGAACATATCAATATTAGGGAGATTTGGTGCTGCCTGCTGAAATGGATGGCTGAATTGCGTGAATTCCGTATCAAATTAAGGGAATCACGTAGAGGAGGTATTGCCGGGCGAATGATATTATTTGCTGAACAAATTATACTTGAGGATGCTGTATATGGCACGCATGCCATCTTTCCACCCGATCTTCTTACCCTCTTCGTAAGTCCTGCCATAATAGGAGATGCCTACTTCATAGATCCTTACACCTGGATAGCGCGAAACCTTGGCCGTTACCTCCGGTTCAAATCCGAATCGCTGTTCCTTCAGGTTGAGCGACTTGATGATGTCAGACCTGAACAGCTTGTAGCAGGTTTCCATGTCGGAAAGGTTGAGGTTGGTAAACATATTGGAGATAAAGGTCAGGAATTGATTTCCGATGGAATGCCAGAAAAATAATATCCGGTGTGGGTTGCCACCCATAAAACGTGAGCCGTAGACCACATCGGCA
>JARRQC010000136.1:0-21871 GCA_037382165.1 bacterium
CTGATGTTTCAGGTCAAGGAACAGGGCAAAAAGGCCCAGCACCAGGGAGACAGGCACCAGGAATGTCGCCCACTTAACTGTCGTTTCCATTTCCTTCTCTTTTCCGATGATCATAAACAGCCCGGCAAAAAACATGATGCCGGCAGCCAGTCCACCCAGGAAGAGGTATAACGGGATTTGCCAGTGCCATATATTCAGATACGGATCGATATTGGGTATATCGCGGCCGCTGATAAATAATTCTTCTCTCATTTTACTAACTTTTTATCAGGTCAGAAAATAGATTTGCGGTTTCGTACCAGCTTCCGGGGCCAGGGTTTTCCACTTCCTGTTTTTGAGTGCCATGGAAACATCACTGTTGGGATCATCGAGATCACCGAAATAGAGGCACTTGGTCGGACAAACCTCCACACATGCCGGTTGCTGTCCTTTTTCCAGCCGATGCTGACAAAATGTGCATTTATCCACATAGCCCTCAGGATGAGAATAACGCGCATCATAGGGACAGGATTCTATACAGGCACCGCATCCGATACATTTATCACCGGTCACCAGGACAATACCTCCCTCTACGATATGACTCGCCCCGGTAGGGCAACAGCGTACGCAGGGTGAATTGTCACAATGGTTACATCTTTCAGACCGGAGCTCAATTTCTACATTGGGATAACTGCCATCCACGACCTCTACGATCCAGTCGCGGCAAGACCCGTGTGGCACATTATTTTCCGTCTGGCAGGCGACCACACAATCGCTGCAACCGACACATTTTTTTGTGTCTACTGCCATAGCATACCTCATGACGCTACCTCCTCTTGGTTAGGATCCTCTTTAAGGAATGTTACAAAATTTCCACGCATACCGGTTCCTCCCATCATGGGATCTTCCATAACGTTTGTGATCATTCTCGTATCACTGGCGCCGCGACCATTGGCACGGCTCAGTTTCTTGTTCTTATGGCCGAAGCCATGCACCATATAGACTGAATCCCAGCGTATCCTTTCAGTAACGCGGACCTTGACGGGAAAATTCGTGACGATATTGTCCTGGTTTTGAAGCCAGATATAATCGTCGTTTTTCAGATCCCACAAGGCGGCCACCTTGGGATTGATCCATCGTGAAAATGTATGCATGGGCGCACGTCCGTAAATCAGCCGGTAGTATCCCTGATCAGGCTGTGGATGCTCTGTATAGACCGGCATCGGATCAAATCCATGGTCTGCAAACTCGGTAGAGTATAATTCAATCTTTCCTGTATTGGTATTAAAAGAATAATCTTCCCCTTTGGAAAGGTACAGTGCTCCCGACTGTCTCGGAAATTTCTTCACTCCCAGTTTTTGCATTTCCTCAAGTGAGCTACCGAGTTTCTTCAACTGCCAGTCGAGCACCTCTTCAATATTCTCATAATCAAAATATTTACCGAGTCCGAGCCTTTCTCCCAGTTGCTTGACGATCCACCAGGCCGGTTTACTGTCATATTTGGGTTCTGTTGCCGGCATGCGAAGCGCAATGTTAGGTTCCCTGTGCGGTGAGGACCTGATGTAGTCATACCGCTCCAGGTAAGTGCATTCAGGAAGAATGACATCTGCATAGCCGGTGATATCCATGGGCATGGTATCAACCACTGCGATGAAATCAACAGCCTGTGCTGCCATCATGAACAATTCCTTATTAGGTATGGTCAGGGGCAGGTTCGTGCCCGCGACAAGCCAGGTTTTGATCTGGTGTTTATATTCAAACTCCGGTATGGATGCCTTGAGCAATTCCGTTGTGATGCCCATCGAGGAAAGCGGGAATTTTCCATCCAGGTTATCTTTCCAGTCCCATTTCGGATGTGGATATTCCGGATGGGGGTATTTAGGGATAGGGACAGCTTCTTTGAAGTAGAATCCTCCCCTTCTTCCCCAGGATCCCAGCAGGGCATTCAGGATCGCAATAGCCCTTGAACGCTGGCTGTCATCTCCATACCAAACCACATGCCGGCCCGGGTGAACAATAGCGGCAGGTGCAGCATTGCTCATGGCGTGGGCGGTTTTCCTAATGATGTCAGGTTTAATGGTCGTGATGCCAAAAGCCCATTCCGGGGTCATGTTTTTGACATGTTCTTTTAACTGCTCAAAACCAAAGGCATACTGTTCTACATATTCCTTATCGTAGAGTTCCTCATAGATCAGGACATGTATCCAGGCCAGCAGAAGGGCCATGTCAGTAGCGGGTTTAATGGGCAGCCAGTATTTGGATTTACTGGCTGCCGTGCTCAGTCTTGGGTCGACGGTTATGATGGTTGCACCGCGGTCAATGGCATCAGACATTTCCTGCACCTGGCCGTTGTGCATATTTTCTCCTATATGGGAACCGATCAGGACGAGGCATTTGGTATCCCGGATATCTGTTGGTTCCGGCGAGCCCACCCAACTTCCAAAGGTGGCTGAAAAACCCACTTCCCTGGGACCACGGCACTGGGCCCATGCCGGTTCTCCTTCATTGCCTGATCCGAAAGCATGGAAAAGGTTTTTAAAATGAGAGCCTGGTGAGCCATGGTTGAACAGTGCGACAGCTTCCGGACCATGCTTGTCAGCTGTCTCCTTCATTTTTGAGGCTACCAGTCCGAGCGCTTCATCCCAGCTTGCTTTACGAAACCCCTGTTTACCATTCACCGTATCGCGAATCAGCGGAGTCTTCAACCTGTCCTCATCTTCATACATTCCCACTCCACCTGTTCCTCTTGGACAAAGCCGGCCGTTACAATGCGGATCTTCTCTGTTACCTATGATCTTCCGTATGGAGCCCTGCTTATCGACATAGGTCCAGCCGGCACATTTCCAGAAACACACCTCGCAATACGTGGGATACGGTGTCATCTCTTCATCACTGACCGGACCGGATGGGGGTGCTGCGCTCAGGGTCTGTACACCATTCCATTTCAGGACACTGAACCCCAATGCCGTTGCTCCTGCTCCCGCTGCGGAAATTTTTATAAAATCCCTTCTTGTTTTCATCGGGAATAATTGATTTAATATTTTTGAATCGCTTACACGGCCGCGTATATGCCGTATATAGCTAATCTGCTGGCAAAATTATGGCCAATCAGCCGAATAATTTTCTATCTAAAATGAGTCTATTTTAAGCCCTTAGTCACTCATATTTAAATACTTACAACATAGCTAATTTTTTATGATTTAAATCATAAATAATCTATCTTGTTAATATTCAATTATTTAAATATGTAAATAGACAGGTAACTTTCCTCTTTAGAAACGATTATAAATTAGCTGATCAGGGTTTGCGCAAATGGGAATAGCAATTGTTGTAGAGGCAAATACCAAAGGTCACTGCTCCGGCTACCACAAGTATCAGTACTATTTTATGGAAAAGGAAATCAGTGATGCCTGCGCAGCAGCCGAAAAATCCTGCAATGATGATGAACAGGTAAGTCATAAATCCGATAATGGCGAAAGTGAGTGCTGCGTTTACAAATATTCTTAGGTTTAATTTCATTGTTTTGTTGTTTAAAGATTAAAACTTCGGTTTTTCTTTTCTTTCTGTAACAAAATTACGAAAGGCAAGGTCTAAATTCGCCATTAAACACGTGATTAATAATTTCTTAAGATGTGCTAAAAAGCGATTTATAACGTGACCTGTACCGCTATAAAAAGCAACTGATTTATCATAATTTTGTGATTTTTATCATAATATATTAGGAAATACAGGCGGTTATAACGTAACTTTGTACTATGCAGGATTGTGAAACATGTGCCATCAGGTCCCAGGCCGTGAAGACCCTCAATACGGAAGAGCTGGCCATTCTGAGTGAAAATTGTGCAGAAGTTTTGTTGCAGCCTGGTGAGACGATCATCAAGGAAGGATTGTTATCCTCCCATATCGCCTATCTTAAATCAGGCCTGGCCAAGATCTGCAAGAAAGGAGTTAAGGGGGTGGACCAAATCCTGAAGATCGTGAGGCCAGCCTCCTATATCGGTATCCAGACCGTTTTGTCTAGTAAGATCCATCAATATTCAGCAGCAGCGGTGGAGCCCTGTCTTGTTTGCTACATCGACATCTATTCCTTCCGGGAACTCATTACCCGGAATGCACAGTTTGCCAATGAGATCATCCTGTTCCTTTGCAAGGAAGAACTTTCCTATTTCAACCGTTTTGTCAATGTGCATCAAAAACAAATTGACGGTCGTCTGGCAGATACGATTCTTTACTTCTCAGAAGTGATCAATGAGGGAGCACAAGATTTCATCATACCGCTATCACGTAACGATTTGGCAGCACTCGTCTGTGCCACCCGTGAAAGTGTAACCCGGGCCATCAAAGACCTTTCAGATATTGGGACAATCAATGTGAAGGGTAAGCATTTTGAGATCCTGAATGAGGAGCTCCTGCGGAAGATCAGTGAAAAAGGTTAAGCCAGCCGATCATTTCTATTTCATGCATCAGAATTAAAATCCCCGAAACGCCGGGGTCTGTAAAGGATCCGTGAAAGATGTATTTGCTGATAAAGATAATGCCATAAATCACCAGCTCCTTCTTTTCCGGTGAAGCCGAAGTGCAAGCGGAATATAAAAAATGAGGCTGCATATTTCAGCCTCATTCATCTACCAATCCATTGAATCAGTCATACACCGGGGCATGACTGATCAGCAACCACCAACTTCTCCTCCTTCTTCATGCGGCACTTTATCAAGATTCTTTTCATAGATCAGCGGATAGGTCAGCTCCCACTTTTTCCAGCCTTCATCCAGGTAACGGACATTGCTGTAACCCATCCGCTGGAGTGTCTGCGCAGCCAGGATACTTCTTTTCCCCTTTTTACAATAAACCACGATTGGTTCATCTTTTTCCGGCATATAAAGCATAGCTTCATCCCAGAATTCCTCGTTACCTATTTTAAATTCAAGGGTACCGCGCGGGATATTTAACGATCCGGGGATATAACCGGCATTATGCTCAGCGGGCTCTCTTACATCGATCAATAGCAGCATATCCCCATTATCAATCATTTCTTTCAATTGTTCTACCGTAAGGGTCTCACTGGATTTCATGGCTTCTGCAACCATGGAATCGACATCGCTGAAGTGTTCTTTCCGTTGACATGACAGTGCCACGGTCGTGATGAGCAGGACCCATATTACTTTGATGATCGGATTATTTTTCATGATATGTTATTTAATTAAATTATTGCAGTTTAATATATTACATACTTTGCGGCTCATGAAAGTTTTCCTTCCTCCTGGAGTGATTCCATGACCATTTCCCTTATTTTATCTTCGTTTTTCTTTTCATCCTTTGCCGCCTTGATACGATGACCTGCTTCTTCAATAACTTCTTCAATGATATCTGTCACTTCCTCATCATCTACCGCTTCCCATCCTGTTATCATGGCTTCCAGGTTGGAAGTAACCGTTCTGCCGGTAGTGATCAGGTAAAGATGGATGATCAGGAAGGTAAGCAGCAGGTAGGCTCCCACCGTATGCAACAACGCGATCGGTTCCAAACTGTCCATCTGGAATCCTTTTTCGGGATAATCGAAATACATATATAATAACCCTGTCAGTACCATCAGCGGAATCAAAATGATCTTCAGAGCAAAATAGGTGATCCGCTGCAGTGGATTCAGTTTGCTCAATGTTCGCTTCTTTGTCGGATGGGGCGCATTGGCAAATATTCCTGTGAGGTAATATTTTATCTGCGCCTGCAGGTTCTTTTTGGTGGGCATGTACTGTTTGAACTCATTGGTGGTGAGGTGCCAGAAAATGGCAAATACGATGAGCACCAGGAAAGCCCATGCGCTGATATCATGGACCCTCACAGCCTGTTCATAACCCATGAAACGGGTTGTGCCATGAATTTCAAAACCAGTGAAAATCAGTGTGAGCACCAGCAGAGTCTGGCCCCAGTGCCAGAACCTTTCAAACTTTTTATATAAATAAACCTTTTTCATCATTCTTCTTCTTTTCCCAAATTTGTAATGCATTTACCTCCGAATACCAGCCTGCAGAAAGCGTGAAAACCAACCCCGATAAGGGCTGCCAGGATAAAGGATACCCCCGCGGTCTCAACACCCATATTCACATCCCTGCCCGGAAGGTAGAAGTCTGTCAGTTGCGCCAGTCTTCCTTTCGAATCACGGGTATGGCAGTCAATACATTTAAGTGATTCTTCTGCCGGGGAAACCATGTGGTTCAACGGCCAGTACATTTCTGTTTCAATAAAATCGAAATGACCGCTATAGGGCAGACCCACATACTCCATACCCAGGGCATTGGCGGTCTGCCAGTCAAAATCTGTCCAGTACGCTCCACTTCCGGGGTCCTTATCCCAGGTCTTGACCTGGATCAAGCGGTTGTATTCCGTATCATAAGGCTGCCTGCCCCGATGCACTTTCACTGGCCATATTTTCGACCCGGCACCACCCTGCTGTCCGCGGTCCAGGTAACTTCCGTAGAGCGTATTCATCTGAAGCGGCACAGTATCTATCTGGTCCTCTATCAGATAGTGGCCCGCTTTCCCATTGAACCAGTAATATTCCGGTATGGCGTGATCGTTAAAAACGAAATTGCCTTTGATCGAAAGGTAATTGTGGTTGCCATCCGCATCGTTTTCATGCATGGGATGGCCATCCTCATCCAGTCTTCCGGCTGTGGACCAATCCCATATCATTTTCGTACCGTTTACTTTGGCATAAACGGGTATGTGACAGGTCTGGCAGGCGATACGATTTCCATGGACGTTCAATATCGTCACCTTTTTATTGCAGTCAAGCAAAGCGATCTCAAGGTCCCCGTGCTTCACGTTATTTCCACCGCCACCCCAAAAGTGGCAAACACCGCAATTCGCTTTTCCTGGTTTTCCGACATGCCGGGCAACATCATTCAGATCCACTTCCGCCTTCGGATAACCGGCTCCTCCTTTTTCTTTCCTGTAATGGTCTGTCTGGTCATGGCAAACCAGGCAGTCAATGTTCAGCGGATCCGTAAAATCAAAATTCTTATCCTGCCATCCATACCCGATATGACACCGTGTGCAGGTGCCTTCATTACTTCGTGTACCGATGCAAAAATTATTCAGCACATTTCTTTTGCCCAGCCATACTTTACCTTTACCAGGGATCTCCTCCTCCCGCTGCCATAGCCAGTGTGAGGTGGCCATAACCTCATTCCCCCTGTTGGTATGACAGGACAAACAGGCTGCTGTAACTTCATGTGCATTGGTAAATTCTTTCTTCAGTACCGGAAATTTGGAATGATCCACAGAAGGTGTGGTATTCCGTTCGGCTTTCATTTTATAATTTATCAAAGGAAAATCCGGACGTGCCTCATGTTCACTTTCCTGGCTAAAAACCAAAAAAGAAAACAGGACATAACAGACGGTCAGGATTTCTGCTAAAAACTTTTTCATCATAGTTTCATTTTTCATTTAACAAAGCAAAGTTATCAAGTAGTATGGCTGATTTAATGCACACCCCTATGATATAGCTATCCCATATAACTGATGTGTGTCAGTACTGGGTGTGACCTATATTACAACAGTGAACTATGAAATCTTTACTTTTGCATCACGCAAGGAATATAATGAACAGTGATTCACATAAGGTGAGCAGAAGTTGCACCGTTTCCCACGAACATGGCGATTGTTTTGACAGGCTAACCGATGAACAACGGAAGCTTGTTGAACAGAGACAGGTAATGGTTGAATTTAAAAAAGGAGAAAACATTGCCCGGCAGGGAGCTTTCACGACCCATGTCATTTACCTGCGTGAGGGATTGGGCAAAGTTTACTTTGAAAGAAATAATGAAAGGATTGTCCTGCGCGTAGCCGCACCGGGAAGTCTGATCGGGCTGACATCCCTGGGCCAGACCCAGAATATTTTCCAGTACTCGGTATCAGCCTATGTAAATTCCGTTGCGAACCTTATTGATATCAGGTTGTTCCGGCAACTTATTGAACAAAACGGAAGATTTGCTGCAGCAATAGTCGACATCTTAAGTGAAACGGCCATACAGAAGAATGAAAGATTTTTCGGCCTGACCCATCGTCAGTCTTACGGAAAACTCGCCGATCTGTTACTGTGCCTTTCCGGGAACATTTTTAAAGACAAACGGTTCCGCCTGCCGCTTTCGCGAAAGGACCTGGCAGAACTTGCCGGCATGTCGACAGAAAGTGTCATTCGCACCATCAGGCGATTTGAAGAAGACGGCTTGATCAAAACGAGCGACAAGACTTTTGAGATCATCGATATGGAGGGATTGATGGACATCTGTCAGCATGGTTAGGTCAGTTGAAAGGTTTGTCTTCCGCATCAGGCGTTTATATTATAAAGTTTCCTGTTTATTGATTCTAAACTACCCTCGCTTTCCCTTGCCCAAACCGGTTTTTAATAAGTTTGCAATTCAACCGGCATGGAGTGGACACAAAACATGACAGAAGGACATTTTTCAGATTGGCTGGCATTGCTGTCATCGGCGGTATAGCTGTTTTATGGAACCGTCTGGTCGGTACGGAACAAAAGCTGACCACCTCACGAAAAATCACGGTACCTTTTGATCCCACACGGGAGTATACTTTCCATGAGGACTTTATCATCATTAACCAGCCGGACGCACTAACTGTACTTTCTACGAAGTGCACGCACCTGGGATGCAGGATCCGGGAAGTAAACAACGATCAATTGATATGCCCGTGCCATGGTTCGGTATACAACCTGGAGGGAAAACCAATAAAAGGTCCGGCTGCAACGCCTTTGGCAAGGCCACACTACGCCATCGATGATTCAAACACACAAATCACGGTAAGTTTATGAACTGGTGGGGAAAGATATTTGGGGAGAGCAGCTGGGGGCAATTCACCTCTGCATTATTTATGATCTGCTGCCTCTCAGGTATATTTATCGCCATTTCCTTTGATGTTGAAAATCCCTACGCTTCATTGAGTACCCTGCTTATTGCCAATCCGGCAGCTTCCTTCTTCCGGAACCTGCATTACTGGAGCGCCCAGCTTTTTTTGGTATTCAGCTTTATCCATATCTATGACCACGTCAAAAAGGAAAAAGGCATCCGGTTAAAAAAAGGTGTATGGGCGAGACTAAGCCTTGGAGTACTGATCATCTTCCTGGCTATGCTTACCGGTTTTCTGCTCAAAGCTGATGCAGACAGCCTGCAGGCCAGGAGAATACTTGACAGCCTGATCTCTTCAATACCTTTAGTGGGTGAATTGCTATCCTATTCACTTTTGGGCAGGGAAGACACCTTTCAGCTCATCTATGTGCATCATATCGCCACCTTTACCATTTTCCTTGCCATCATCATTTTCGAACATGTCCGGAAGATATGGCCCAAGTGGATGGAATTGACCACCAGTTTGCTGGTCATTGCGATCCTGAGCTTTTGTATAACTGCGCCTTTACATGACAACCTGAATCCTACCGTAAAAGGACCCTGGTATTTCCTGGGATTGCAGGAGATACTGCACTGGCTTACGACACCCGGTTTTTCGCTGTTGATCGTATTCCTTTTCATACTGCTTATTTTTCTTGTTGCTTTTGGAAATGCACGCAATATCTTTATCACCAAAAGATCTCTGCTCATCCTTACCGTCATATATTTACTTCTGACCATTATTGGCCTGTTCTTCAGGGGCCCCAACTGGAGATGGATTTGGCCCAATGAAAGCAACTATACCTACAAAGCGTTACCGCAGATGCGATGGGCTGCTTTGAATTACCGGCAGGTTCCCTCTTCAGAAAAAGTAATTTCGAGCCCTCTGATCGACGGACACAGGGAAAGCTGCATCGTCTGCCATGACCAGATGACGGGTTTTGCAGCTTCTCACAATCCGTTAGCGATCGGTTGTTTCAGCTGCCATGGCGGACACCCCTTTGAACCGGGTAAAGAAAAGGCGCATGAGGGAATGCTGCTGATCCCGGGAAATCTCGCCGATGCTGACCGTAGCTGCGGGACCGCAAATTGTCATCCGCAAATTACCGGGCGTATTCACAGCGGGCTGATGGCAAACCTGAGCGGTATGATCAGTGTTGACCGCTATGCTTTTAATGAGCAGGACAACCCGGATCAATTAACCACCATCCATGAACTGAGCAACAGTGCAGCTGATGAACATCTGCGCAATTTATGTGTCACCTGCCATCTGGGCAACCCCAAAACAGAAACCGGCCCCCCGACTGAGCAAAGCCGGGGTGGAGGATGTATCGCCTGTCATGTCTCCTATGGTGAGAAAGCACTTGCATCGCATCTGATACATAAAGATGTCCCTTCAGATACGACTTATCTACTAACACATCCCGCTATCGACATGAATGTCACCGATGATCATTGTTTCGGCTGCCACAGTCGCTCGGGACGCATCGCACCCAATTATGAAGGTTGGCATGAAACCACCCTGCCCGTTGAACAGGCAACCGAAAACGAGTTTTACAGGATTGTAGAAGATACCAGGGTTTTCCGAAAGGTACAGGAAGATGTGCACCACACTTTGGGTATGGAATGCATTGACTGCCATACTTCTTACGAATTGATGGGTGATGGCACCTATTATGCCCATGAAGAAGAGATGGTTTCGATTCAATGTGAAGATTGCCATATTAAGGGCCAACCAAAGCTTGTCAAGTGGTCCTTACTGGACCAGGAGTCAGCCCTCATTGCCGCCATCCGTTTCGGGGATGTAGAAGATCGTGATTTTCTTGTTACTGCTAAAAGAGAAAGGCCGCTGATCAATACTTACTTCCGGGATGATACCGCATTTATGTTAACAAAGAACAGTAAGAAATTATTTGCCATGAAGCCACCGGCAGAAGCCTGCAAACGCGGCAATGCGCATGATGACCTCAGCTGTTCTTCCTGCCATACCTCCTGGGCACCCAGTTGCATCGGCTGTCATAATGAGTATGATGCCGGGGAAAGGGGATACAACATGTATACAAACCGTGAAAAACAGGGCAGCTGGGTAGAGTATATCGGCGAATACCGGGCGCATCTGCCCACACTCGGTATCCGGAAAAATGGAGAAGAAAAGGAAGTCATACCCGTGATCCCGGGTATGATCCTGACCATTGATGCAGGAAGTTATGATGCAACACTGCATGATTCCCTTGTCTTTCAAAGATTATTCGCCCCGGCGGCACCCCATACCACCCGGAAAACAGGCAGGGATTGCAAGTCATGCCACAACGATCCGGTAGCCCTGGGTTATGGTGAAGGCACCCTTGCCTATTCCCTTTCGGAAGGACATGGAAGATGGACCTTTTCCTCTGCCTATGCTTACAACAAGCATGATGGATTGCCCGAAGATGCCTGGACCGGATTCTTAGAAAACAGGGAAGGTAAAGTTTCTACCCGTAAGGATGTTTATCCATTTAGTCGCGAAGAACAGCAACGGATGTTAACCGTCGGCGCATGTCTTACCTGCCATGATCAGCAATCGGATTTAATGCAGGAAAGCCTGTATGATTTTCAACAGCTTATAGATCAGCGATCTGAAAAATGTATACTGCCGGAGTGGTAAGGCCGGATCCTGTGGTCGCTAACTCATCTTTTTCGAAAAACCTCCAGCCATTGGTCTGCCATAACCAGGGGTTTGAGCAATGACTTTGAAGGGTTCCTGAGGATCTCCCGTGAAGAGGGAAGCAGGCTGATCATCAAAGGCAACGCCCCGAATGCCATACCCACAGCATGATAGAATTTCTCAAACCCGGTCTGGAAAAGGAAATCCCTCACCTTTTCATTATGCAGTTCCACACTTATTCCTGTAAAGGCGGTGACAATGAAGATGGCACGAAATACCATATCAAGCCCGACAAATAATCCTTCACTGCTAAACCAGCTGCTTCTGGTTTCCTGTATTTCCCAGAAGAAAGAAGAAAGAATAACAATGATTACGAGTTGAATCCAGAAAACAGGTTTTCTCAGACGCCGCATGGAATGACGATAGTAATATCCAAATACCAGGACATAGACAGCCATAAAAAGATAGGCCCTGTATCCTTCCAAACTATTGAGCAGAAACAACCCAAGGGGAATGGCCGTAAGATGCACCAGAAGCAGGGAGATAAATTTGCGACTGTCTTTATCCACCTGGAAGAAATCAAACTTATCTTCCGTCAGTGTGATGGAACCGAAATCATGCTCACGATCCTTCAAATGCATGGACCGCTGTCCGATGTAATAACCGGCCAGGGCAGCGATCATGCCCAGGATCGTGTAAAGAGCAAACAAAACAAGCAATATTTGCAGGGGTGCAGCCTCCTCAAGGCCCAATTGCTTGAGTGCAAAATTAACCATGTTCACATAGACTTTTATCAGGTCAAAACCATAGAATATCAAAAGGTTAACCAGTTTGTGAAGCAATGCGCTGGACACGCTGGCAATCCCGGCCAGGATCAGTCCGAAAAGATTGTTTCCAAACAGGTAGACCATAAGTTCCACCAGTATGGCTTCCATCATAATACCGGTCATGGGTCCGAGGATAAAAGCGCTGGGAGACACTGACTTCATGATGGCTGTGATCAGTCCCGCCCGTATAATTAATCCTTTCTGCGGCCAGACCTGGTAAAATCCGATCATCAGGATGGTGCTGAATATCGCCAACAGGGAACCTGCCATAGGTATGCGGGCATTATGCAGAAAACTTCCTACGATAATCTCAACTGAAGCCCATAACCCACCAACCACAGCAGCTTTGACCCACAGGTCGTCCGGATTCCCCTTATAGTCTATCATCGTTTATTTCTCCCGGTCTCAGCTGTTTTCAGGTCCTTGCCTGTATTGATATTTAAGAACATATCCTCCATAAAGAAAGGAAGCGTATGGTTGATTTCCACTTTAACGCAGTAAATGGCATCCAGCAGATCCATCATTTTGTACTGACGTTTTGAGATGAGGTCATTCATGTACCAGAGGGTGTTGGTCGCATAGATCCCGCAGAGCGGTTCCGGGTACCCTTGATATACCGGTATGGCAGCCTGTTGGTTTGCACTGATCAGTACCTCATCACAAACATTTTCAAGTATCTCAATGGCATACTTTATCAGGGGTCTGCCATTGAAAACAGCCAGCCCCTTTTCCTCCCCCATCCGGGAGCTCTTGCCTCCTGAAAGTACAATACCTGTAATTCCTGTCTTTTCTGTCAATGCTTTCGTATTGAGATTTTTTGGATGAGGATAAGATAAAATCCTTTACGAGCTAATTTACTGCAGCATTGTAGTACTGCAAGGCTTCTGGCATCCATCCATTTAGTTTATTGATGCGCATCTCATCCGAAGGATGCGTACTCAGCCATTCCGGCGGTTTTTCACCTCCGCCTCTGGCCATACGTTGCCAGAAAACAGGTGCCTGTCGCGGATCATAACCGGCCATAGCCATGAATATCAACCCCATCTGGTCGGCCTCACTTTCATGCATCCTGCTATAGGGCAACATGATACCAACCTGTGAACCGAGTCCATAAGCGGCGAACCACAGCGCTTTTGTTTCTTCGGGTTTATCCTTAACAGCGGCCGAAAGTGCCACACCTCCCATCTGTCGCAGCAATTCCTGGCTCATCCGTTCATTGCCATGTTCGGCGATAGCATGGGCAATTTCATGACCCATAACGACGGCAAGACCTGTTTCATCCCGGGTAACAGGCAATATGCCCGTGTAAACCACCACCTTTCCGCCAGGCATACACCAGGCATTGATACTCGGATCTTCTACAAGGTTAAATTCCCACTTGTAATTGGCAATCATCCCTGCATAGTTGAGACTGGTCAGGTATTCCCTTACCGCACGCTCAATGCGGTGCCCAACCCTTTTTACCATTTCAGTTTGTGAGCTATTGCGACTTAACTTATTGGCTTTCAAGAACTGGTCATACTGACTGAAACTCATGGCCAGCATTTCGCTGTCAGGGATCAGGCTCAGCTGTTTGCGGCCGGTAACCGGCACGGTGGAGCAGGCAGCCAGTAAGAATCCAGCCAGTAAAAGGACAAGAATGAACCTTGGAAATATACGCATGCTGCAAAATTTGGAGGGCTAAAATTAAGGATTTATGGCAAGAACAGGCAGCTGTCGCCATAGCTGAGGAAGCGGAAATCATTTTCCAGGGCAAAATCGTACGCTTTTTTCCAATCTTCACCGACCAGTGCGGCAACCAGGAGCAACAAAGTACTCTTTGGCTGGTGAAAATTGGTTACAATACCTCGGCAGATTCTGAATTCATATCCGGGCGCGATCATGAGGTGTGTTTCCCCGGTCAGTGATTCATTGCCTGATTTTTCAAGGTGTTCAAGGAGCAATACCAGTGCATCCTTCATCGTAAAACCCTCCGGTATTTGCTGTAGGTAAGGATCCCACTGCTCAACTTTCAACACGGGTTCCCTTTTTCGAATTTTGAGGGCCATCCAGTAAAGGCTCTCCAGGGTGCGCATGCTTGTGGTCCCAACTGGTATTACAGGGCCCTGGACATGTTCCAGCAAAGTCTCCAAAGTCGCTTTGCTTACTACGATCCTCTCGCCGTGCATCTCATGATCGGCAATTGAATCGGTAATGACCGGCCGGAAAGTACCCGCACCGACATGAAGGGTCACCTTCGTTGTCAATATGCGATTGTCGGCCAACTGACGCATGATACGGTCCGTGAAATGCAAACCGGCCGTCGGGGCGGCTACGGAACCGTCATGACGGGCATAGATCGTCTGGTAACGGATTTTATCTTCTTCCTCAGCCTCCCTGTGCAGATAGGGCGGCAATGGGGTCAAGCCGGATCTTTCAATGATCTCGGAAAAACTGATTCCGGAAGGTTCCCATGAGAATCTTACGAGTGAAGCCTCCTGATGCTTTTCCACCTTTTCTGCTTTCAATACCATGGGCTTCCCATCCACCATGGTTTCCATTTCAAGTATTCCCGATTTCCACCGCTTCGCATTTCCGACGAGACACTTCCACACGACGGGTGATCCCTGTTGGAAGGCAAGCTGAAAGTCATGGACGGGTTCCACCGGTTCCAGGCAGAACACTTCTATCCGGGCACCGGTTTTCTTTTGAAATAACAGCCTGGCCTGGATCACTTTCGTCTCGTTGAAGACGAGCAAACTGTTATCAGGAAGAAGTGAGGCAATTTCTGTAAATTTCCTTGATTCAAGATGTCCTGACCGGTAAAGCAGCAACCTGGATGTATCCCTTCCCGGCAGGGGATATTTGGCAATCCTTTCTTGCGGAAGCTCGTAGTTGAACTGTTCTATTTGGATATGGAAAGGACTTTTCATAGATCCGCGGCAAATTTACATGGATTCCTCATTCTATGAAAGGGTACTATTTTGAATTTTTGGAGGATTTACCTACATTTGACGTAACTAGAACCATCGTAAATGAAAATCAAAAACCACCTTCCCAATTTCATCACCCTGATGAACTTGCTTGCCGGCGTATTGGCTATTCACCAGGTCTTAATGGGAGATATTAAACTGGCAGGGGCATTGGTATTCTTAGCAGCCATTTTAGATTTCTTTGACGGCCTGCTGGCCCGGGTGCTGAATGCCAGGTCGGCTATCGGAGCGGAGCTTGACTCCCTGGCGGACATTGTTTCCTTCGGGGTGGCACCTTCTATGATCCTGTTTGACACCATCCGTATGACCATGGAGATGGACGGCATGGAAATGTCATACCTCCCCTACATCGCTTTCATGGTGCCCCTGTTTTCAGCCTACCGGCTCGCAAAATTCAATACTGACGAGGAACAGCATTCGTCATTCAAGGGATTGCCCACTCCTGCCACCGGCATATTGCTGGCCTCTTTCCCGATCATGATCCAGGTATGTCTTGCCGACAATCCCGGATTATATTATGACATTGTCACCAATCCTTATGTTCTTGCCGCTACTGCTGTTGCTGTTTCCTTATTGATGGTATCAAACATGCCCATGTTCGCCATGAAATTCACCACTGTAAGCTGGGGTGGGAACCACATGCGGTATATTTTCATCATCCTGTCCGTCTTTCTGCTCATCCTGCTGAAGCTGGCGGCGATACCACTGATTGTGCTGACTTATCTCCTGTTGTCAATTGTTTCGTTATTCATGGACCGACCTGACAAGGTTGATTAAAAAGATATTTTCGCTTCCTAAACATAATCTTATAGATTTCAATTTCCAATGTGTAATTAAAACCGGTCACATGAAACGTAACCTGTTCTTCCTTGTTTTCATTTTCTTTACCTGCCTTGTTTATTCCCAACACACCAACGGCCTTTACCACGGCAGAACCATTGATTTCCCGGATATTCCCGGTTATATCACGCTGGTCGCCGACCTGCATACCCATACTGTTTTCTCAGATGGTGAAGTGTGGCCCACTATCAGAGTGCAGGAAGCCATCCGGGATGGGTTGGATGTGATTTCTATTACCGATCATATCGAATACCAGCCTCATGAAAATGATATTCCCCACCCGGACCGAAACCGGTCTTTTGTAATTGCGCAAAATGCTGCCAGGGATCAGGATCTATTGGTGATAAGGGGCGCAGAAGTGACACGCAATATGCCGCCCGGACATGCCAATGCCATTTTCCTGGAGGATGTCAACAAACTCAATGTAGATGATTCCATTAAAGCATTCCGGGAAGCGAAAAAACAGGGTGCTTTCATTTTCTGGAACCATCCCCATTGGGAGGCCCAGCAACCGGATGGTGTCGCCACCCTGACGGACCTCCACAGGAAGCTGATCAAAAAGGGGATGCTGCACGGCATAGAGGTAGTGAACGATATTACCTATTCGGATGAAGCGCTGCAAATCGCTTTGGACCATAACCTTACCATTATGGGCACTTCCGACATCCACGGCCTGGTCGATTGGCAATATGATGTACCTGAAGGGGGGCACAGGCCGGTTACGCTGATCTTTTCTACGGAAAAAACGGAAGCAGCGGTTAAAGAGGCACTCTTTGCCGGTCGGACTGCGGTGTTCTTCAATGATTTGCTTATCGGTAAAGAGGAGTTTATCCATCCGCTTTTGCAGGAAACGTTACAGGTTGACACAGCCATCTACGGGGAAACATGGTCAGGACCGGACCTGATCGCTGTATTCCATATTATGAACCCAACCGACCTTCCGCTGATCCTTAAAAATAAAAGCGATTATAAACTCCATGCCCATGCGGATGTCCTTACGATTAAACCGCACACTACAGTTGATATAAAAGTAAAGACCCTTGAAAAACTGGCGGAATGCAATATGGTTTTCGAGGTACTGAATGCAGTGACAGCACCCGGGCAGCATCCCGAAATTAGCCTGAACGTAAAGATTGCTGAATATTAGTTCTCTTCCAGCAGCCCTGATATCTGGCTGACCTTCTTTGTCGAAGCCCCCAATGACCTCAGCTCTTCCAGGCTTTCTATTTTCAATTCTTCCGTTTCAGAGATCACTGCATCCTCGATAACCACTACTTTGTACCCACGGTTCAGGGCAGCTTTAGAGGTCCTTCCCGCACAATAGGCGATATCCAGGCCGGTGATCAGCAGCCGGTTGATTTGCTGGTTGTTCAGAAATTTTTCGAAAGCATAGCTGCTAAAAGCATCCGACTTCCTTTTGGTAAACTGGTTCAGGGAAACGATCTTAAGCCGCTTATCCAGCGCCACCCCGGGATGCCCTTCGGCAAGGTAGTAACCATCCGCCCAGTTGAGCAGCCTGTTCTCCGTCTGCTGCTGGATGTAAATCACGGGGATTCCCTTTTCATAAGCAGTGGCAATGGCTGCATTGATCTTCCGTATAAGATCCGCCGACTGGTCCACATAATGCATATCAGCAGAGATCTTCCCGGTTGTACCTTCCTGAACATCGATAACTACCAGCGCAGTTTTTTGCTTTTCGTATTCCGGTATGGGATCCACGATGCTGAGTGTCTCATGCACATTGTGGTCGGTGATCAGGATACCTATATTCTTGAGCTTCAGCTTCGAAACTATACTCTGAATGTCCTCAACAGCGATGGGATCCACGCCGGCAAAGGGTTCATCAAGAAGGATAAAGTTAGGACTAACGGCCAGTGCGCGTGCAATCTCAGTTCGCCGTCTTTCACCACCCGAAAGTTGTATACCCTTGCTTTTTCGAATGTGCTGCAGGCCAAACTCATTGAGCAGGGATTCCAGTTTATCGGCCTGTTCCTTTTTGCTCATGGAGGTAAATTGCATGACAGCCCTCAGGTTATCTTCCACACTCAGATGCCTGAAAACAGATGCTTCCTGGGCGAGATATCCGATACCCAGTTGCGCCCTTTTATACATCGGCATATCGGTGATCTCCTTTTCATCGAGAAAGACCTTACCTGAAAAGGGTTTGATTAGACCTACGATCATGTAGAAGGTGGTGGTCTTTCCGGCTCCGTTTGGTCCCAGCAGCCCGATGATCTCCCCCTGGTTCACCTCGACGGATACATTTTTAGCCACCGTGCGCTGGCGGTATTTTTTGACCAGTTCTTTAGTATACAGCTTCATAAAGAAGTTCAAAGTTATGAAAATAACGTACGATCAGAAGGAAAAGTATAGGGAGGCAAACACCCCGAACTTTGATACGGGTTCATTTCCTGGATCGTCCAGGTGGGTGAGTCTCCAGATGGCATCCACCCTGAAAAACTTTATAATATTTTCAATGCCGACACCCGCTTCCAGGTAGGGTTCTCTGCCAATTGGCCGGAGACTTCCCGGATAATCCGAAAAATCAAGGTTTTCCTCCCTTACATTGCCGTAAAGCCCCCTGAAATGAACCACCTCCCTCAATCCAAGACGCCTTATCAAAGGTATCCGGTTGAACAACAATCCATCAAAATGATGTGTATAGTACAAAGCAACATAGTGGTCACTGACAAACTCATAATAATTCATCAGGTTGTTTGAAAATTCGTCGAATAGCCAGGTCTCATTACCATTGTGTATTTTCAGCAATGGATAAGGAAGGGTTCCCCATATCTTGCCAAAATCTATGAAGAATTTGGACCAGCCGATGGTTCCCACATTGAACCATTGTTGTATGCCGATATTCAGTTTATGGTAGTTGTAATCGTTCACTTTTGCATGTGGAATACCATAACGGTAGCTGATGAGGATGATGGGATAATCACTGCTGATGGTCATCCGGTTGAACATGCCATCAATATATCGTTCCTTGAAAGAGATCCGTGTATCAAGACCCACCTCTGTGGTGGTAATGCTGTTCTTCTGGAGGGTATCCTGCGGAGATTCCGGTCGATCGGTCCGCGACTGAAAAAGGAGCTCAGGAGGTTATCGGTTGGACGACCGGTAGGGCTCAGCCCCAATTGTTCCATATCGTATTTAAAGGAAGCGGTTAATGCCCTTCTGGGATTTTTATTAAAAAGGTAAATCAGGTCGGCGCCATATTTGAACCGGTCGTCTTTCGTGCCATAGGCGACATACCCTCCTACCCTGATCTTTTCACTCATTTTCTGTGTGGTACGTCCTCCCACCCGAAAACGGAATCCTTCAATGGAATTGTAACTGAAAAGCTTAAAATAAGGACCGAACTCAACTTTGCCAAAAGCAAAATAACCACTGGCCAGCCCGGTGACTATGGTTTTATATTTCTTGAATTCCGGCGTATTCTTCACAGAATCCACCATTTGATATATTCCCGCTTCCGTCTCACTGAGTGACTCCGGTCTGACGTCATCCCAGTATTTATCATCCAGTTGTAAAGCATCTTCTTCCGTTCGTGTTTCGGTGTTCATTTTGAAAATGGCGGGATTGTCGATGGTATCAAATACATAATCACTGAAATAATTGGTTCGTTCACCATAAGCGCCGATTACCGTATTGGAATTCTTCACCAGGTTAAAATCAACGATGAGTTTATCCTTTGTGGTCAACCAGTAGGCATTGTCGGTCCACCGAAACTGCTGCTCGATGATGAACTTGTTCACAAAATTCAGATTGGCGTCTTCAGCCAGTTTTAAATCAATGTCTGCAATAGCATAGGAAGTGTCGTTTACCCATAGACTACCGAGGAAACACAGTTCCTGTTTTCGCCTGGGTTTGTAATCCAGTTTGTAACACCATTTTCCAGCCACGAAAGCACTGTCGACAAGATAATACCTGTAATAGTCATGACCGTGATCAGAAATAGGACTGACAAAGTTTTTTTCAAACATCTCAATATGATTGTCATATATATTGACTTCCAGGATCAAATTCCCGACGAATTGGGAAATGTTGGCATGTTCAAGACCGGAAATTCTTGTTGCAGTAATGATCTCGCGTTTTGCTTCGGGTGATTTTCTTTCATAAACCTTTGAGCGGGTTTCTGATAGCATCACCGGGGTAAAGAGTCTGCCATCAATTTGGGAGGTGTCTTTGTAATCAGCAATAAAATCAAAGGGCTCCATCAGTTTTCGCTCAAACACCTCTTCTGAAAGATTATTTACCCCGAGCATGGCTTTGGTATATGATACATATTGTCGGTACTGATAGGACTGAAAAGTACTTCTTTCCTTATACTTGATAATGCTGTCAACGATCGCATCGGCCGGATTCCCTTCATAAGTAATAACCACTTCCGGCAGGTCCTCGTTATGCGGCACCAGTTCAAAATTGATGGTTTGCACTTTTCCGGTAACTAGCGGCAGGGTTTGCGAACGGTAACCGATCAACGAAGCGGTGACGGAATTGGAACCGGGGCGATGAAGTTCGAGCAGGTAATAACCATTAAAGTCAGCTACCGTGCCCTGTCCAGAATTGGTAATGATGACATTGGCAAAAGGAATAGGCTCACCTGAAAGGGAATCAAGGACTACACCCTCTATGACGGTGACCTGTGCGGAAGCTGTTCCCATGAAGGATACACCTGCCAGAAAAACAGTTACTGCAGGTAACATCATCCGCCATGGAAATAAATTCAACCATCCGGCCAGCTTATTTTTCAGGATTCTTTTCACTTAGTTCCTCCCAGAAAGCGAGCGCCTTACGGGTATGAGGTATGACAATCGTCCCGCCTACAAGGTTTGCAATACCAAATATCTCCATCAGTTCTTCTGTGGTCATACCCGCTTCATGGCATTTTTCAAGATGGTAATAGATACAATCATCGCATTTCAAAACCATGGAAGCCACGAGACCCATCATTTCCTTTGTCTTCACATCCAGCGCTCCTTCCATGTAGGCGTTCGTATCGACATTAAAGATTCGCTTGATCACCTTATTATTGGGTGCAGCTAATATTCTTTCATTCATTTTGCTCCGAAAAGCATGAAATGATTCAACGGTTTTACTCATTTTTCAGTAGCTAGAAAATACCTTCTTTCAGAATATCATGCAGATGGATTACACCCACATACTGTCCTTCCCTGAGGACAGGAAGCTGTGTAATATTGTTTTCACGCATCCTGTTCAGGGCTTCCACGACCATTTCATCGTGATCGATCGTCTGGGGGTTGACTGTCATGGCGTCCCTGGCTTTCAGCGCCATATAATCAGGATGTTTCTGTATCATCCTTCTCAGGTCACCATCGGTAATCAATCCTTTAAGGGTATTATTTTCCATCACAGCTGTAGCCCCCAGCCTTTTAGAAGTAATTTCTATGATCACCCTATCCATCGGCTCATTAAGATCCACTGCAGGAACTTCATTTTTCACGATAAGGTCTGCCACCCGCATGAACATTTGGCGACCCAATGCACCTCCGGGATGGAACTTGGCAAAATCAGAAGCTGTGAACCCCCTCAGCTCCAGCAGACTGATCGCCAGGGCATCTCCCAGTACAAGCTGGGCAGTAGTGCTGGAAGTAGGCGCCAGGTAATGTGGAATCCTACCTTGCCAAACAAGCCGATCTGGTAATTGAAACCTATGTTGACAAAGAGGCTTGTCCAAAT
>JARRQC010000137.1:0-11842 GCA_037382165.1 bacterium
CAATAAGGAACATGGTGAAGAAGCCGCCCAGCACATCAACGATTCTTTCAAATACAAGGCTGGTGACGCTGATGCCTACTATTACCTGACCGTCGCTTACAATAAAAGTAAGAATTTTAATAAGGCCACAGAAGCTGCAAATACCGCACTGGGAATGCAACAGGGTGATAAATCCAGCATTTATTTCCAGCTCGGACAAGCCCTGGAAGGACAAGGTAATACTTCCGGCGCTTGCGATGCCTACAAACAGGTCACTTCGGGGCCCAATGTCGAAGCCGCCAAATACCAGATGACCCAGGTGCTGGGTTGCAGCTAGTAAGCACTTTAACATTCTGGATTGCTGCGTGAGAAGGAGTTTGGCGTGCGTTGCTGCGCTAATCCTTTAATCTCCATACTCCACTGCATAAATTTATGCCTTATTTTGTCGTTTTTCCCTCGTATAACGTGGTAAAGACCTCATCCACCGGTTCCCACAATTCTATTTTGTTACCTTCCGGATCCATGATATGGATGAATTTTCCGTAATCATAGGTTTCAATTTCATCGCAGATCTCTACACCGGATTCTTGTAATTCTCTTACCAGCTCCTCGATATTTTCCACCCGGTAATTGATCATGAATTCCTTGGAAGAAGGTTCAAAATATTCCGTATCCCTGTCGAATGTGCTCCACACCAGGTAACCTTTGCGTTCCGGTTGACCCGAATGCCGGAATTCGAATACTGAACCATATTCATTGGTGATCAAACCGAGCCTGTCCCGGTACCACGTTTTCATCTTATCAGGATTTTCACATTTGAAGAAGATCCCACCTATCCCGGTCACTTTTTTTGTTTTCTTTTGACTCATTCTTGTTCTTTTATTGTTGTCAGATATACACCCTGATAATCTCACCGTTTGCCCTGCCTTCAATGCTCCTGATATAGGCATTAACCACCCGGTCCATAGGTACTGCATTCCTTCCGGGAAAAAATTCCTTGAATTTCAGATAGGAATCTTCAACCCGGCCGGGGGCGACCACGTTGATGCGTTTTCCTTCCCTCATCTCCAGCGCGGCGGCTTTCACAAATCCATGTAAAGCGCCATTAATCATGGCTGCACTGCTGGTACCCACAACAGGATCTTCAGCCAGGATACCGGAGGTCAGGGTAAAGGAACCATTGGAATTTAAGTATTCCTGCCCCAGTCGTACCAAGTTTACCTGCCCCATCAGTTTGTTTTTTAAGCCGTACAAATAGTCTTCTTCTGTTAGCTCAGCCAGGGAAGCCCATTTTGCTTCACCGGCAATGGATACTACACCATTCAGTTTCCCAATCGACTCGTACAAAGACCGTATGGACCTACTGTCTTCGATTTGAACCCTGACATCCCCGCTGTTGCGGCCGGCGGTCAGCACTTCGTGTTTGTCATTCAATCCGGCAACCACCCTTTTTCCGATAGTGCCACTTCCTCCAATAACTAATATTCTCATATGAATCGAAAATTGATAATGCCCTAAAATAAGTAGAATTGAAATACGCCAATCTTATTTTTATCCAGTATGCACAGGATTCCGGTCAACAACTGATCAAAAGCTATTCACCTATTTCATTGAATCTGTACTTTTGTTGTTGAAGTTAATCCGCTGGTATGCCTTACTTTCTCAAGATCATCTCTGTCTTTCTTCTGGCAACGGTAAAGTTTTTCTATACTCCGCTTTATGCTTACCTCACCGGACTTAGCCTTACCACATCCATCATCACGATGAACCTGGGAGGTATTACCAGTTTTCTCTTTTTTTACTATATCAGCCATTTCATCATCATATCGACAAGGTATGTAAAACCTGTGGCCATCAAGGTAACACCCAATCCCTGGCTGGAAAGGATCCGCATGCGCAGGATGAGAAGGACGGAAAAACAAAAACCCAGGAAAATTTTTACACGAAGAAACAGGTTTATCGTTCGCCTGAGAAAAGCCGGTGTATGGGTAGTGATCATTACAACCCCTTCATTGCTGTCCATTCCTGTTGGGGCATTCCTGGTCAGGAAATATTACCGCAGGAATAAGTTTGCCGTGGTCCTGACCCTGGCTGCCATCATCGGGGAAGGCATCCTCTTTTGCATGATCGTCTGGAATTCACCGGGATTACAGCCTTAAATATGAATCGCTGCCATATCATCATTTATGCTTTATTTTGCTACCCTTAATCAGAGGCGGTTATGGCATCACAGGATGAATTGAAGTCAGTATTCTCCGGTCTGTTGCAAACCTATACAGACAAGTTTGCAGAAGTAAAGAGAAAAGTCCGGAGCATCTCCCTGCTTCGCATCACGATATTCCTGGTCACGGTGCTGGGGATTTATGTGACGGCCAATTGGGGATGGATATATTTGTTGCCCGTCGCCATCACCGGAACAATCCTTTTTATTTTCCTGGTATATCGTCACGGTATGCTGTTCAGAAAGCGCGACTGGTTTGAGCGATTGATTCAGATCAACACCACGGAGTTAAAGCTTTTGGAAGGCAATACAGCCAGCCTGGATAATGGATCCGAATTTATTATTCCCGGTCATGCATTTAGCGAGGACCTGGATATCTTCGGCAATCGTTCACTCTTCCAACTGATCAACCGATGTACTACCGCTTCAGGGCGGGAAAGACTGGCCCAAACCCTGAATGAACCTATAACAGGCCGGGGGCCTATCAACGCCAGGCAAAAGGCTGTCCGGGAGCTGAGCGACAAGCTGTCGTGGAGACAACATTTCCAGGCGACGGGTATATCGATGGAAGAACGGGCAGAGACTATGGAAGAGCTCAATTCCTGGGGGCAGGAAGAAACAACACATTTTAATCGCATGATTTACAGGTCACTGCTGTGGATAAATCCATTGTTGGGGTTGACAATTATACTATTGATTTCCTTTAGCGTCTTACCATTCGGTGTATTCCTCCTCTATCTTCTCCTTCCTTTTTCGGTACTGGGAACCAGGATGTCGCAGGTTAACAAAGTGCATGAACAGCTGGGTAGAAAAGGGGAGGTATTGTCCGGCTATGCGGAGCTGTTCAGCCTCGCAGCATCTGAAAATTTCACCTCCGGGTTGCTAAATGATATACAGGACAAAATAAGTACAGGTTCAAATGCTGCGCAACAGGCCATTGATGCACTTGCCCGTATTTCAAAGGCTTTTGATTACCGGCTTAATTTTCTCGTTGGAATCATCCTCAATATCTTCCTGCTATGGGATATCAGACAGTGCATCCGCCTCGAAAAATGGAAGGCGGCGCATGGCAAAGAGATGGGAATATGGTTTGACAACCTGGCCACACTGGATGAGCTTTGTTCCTTTGCAGGTTTCGCCTATGCACACAGCGATTCCGTGTATCCTGTAATCCATGAGGATTCGTTTACACTTCAAGCGAAAAACGCGAAACACCCTTTCATACCCCGGGCACAAAGTGTGGGAAATGATATTCAATTCTCCGGATGGAAGCAGTTTCAGGTCATAACAGGAGCAAACATGGCAGGAAAAAGTACCTACCTGCGGACCGTCGGCGTAAACCTCATCCTGGCGATGACAGGAGCACCGGTACTCGCCGAAAGTTTCACCTTCACCCCAGTTAATCTGTTTACAGGTATTAAAACCAGTGATTCCCTTCAGGACGGCGAGTCTTATTTTTTCGCGGAATTGAAAAGACTACATCACATGATACAACGACTGGAAGGTGGGGAACACTTGTTTGTCATCCTCGATGAAATATTGAGGGGTACGAATTCACATGATAAGAGGCAGGGATCCATGGCACTGCTGCGGCAACTGATCAGGCTGGGCGCCTCGGGAATGATCGCTACGCATGACCTTTCGCTCGGTGAACTGGCCAAAGAATTTCCCGGGCATGTTGACAATAAATGTTTCGAAGTGGATATCAAAAAGGAAGAACTTGTGTTCGACTATAAATTGAGACCGGGTATTTCACAAAATCTGAATGCTTCTTTTCTGATGGAGAAAATGGGAATCGTTCTGAAATCCTGAAGATAACAGAGAAATAATGTCTGTGGAATATAAAAGTCTTTATCTGCCCGACCGTGAATCATGGCGGTCCTGGCTTCAGAAAAATCACGACAAATTGCCCGGGGTATGGCTTATCTACTATAAAAAGCACACTGGCAAACCCAGGGTTTCCTACAATGATGCGGTGGAAGAAGCTTTATGTTTCGGGTGGATCGACAGCACCATAAAGAGAATTGATGTAGACACCTACAAGCAGAAATTTACGCCCCGTAAGCCGCTCAGCTCGTGGTCGGCAATCAACAAAAAAAGGGTCGAAGTCATGATGGAAAAAGGAAAAATGACGGAAGCCGGGATGAAGGCGGTTCACATCGCCAAAAAGAACGGCAAGTGGAATGAAACCATGGTTCCCCAAAGATCCCCGGAACTCGCGGCAGATCTGATGAATATACTGCGCTCCGAAACCAAGGCTTTTACAAGATACCAAAAGCTAACTCCCGGCCGGCGGAAAAACTTCAACGGATGGGTTATGGCCGCCAAAAAGCCGGAAATCCGGCTGAAAAGATGCCAGGAAATGATCAGGTTATTGAATAAAAATGAAGAACTGGGCATGAGATAAACATGATTTTTTCTCACGCATTTGTCAATTATCATTAATTTTACGGTAATTCATCAAAAGTCATCAACATGAGTTCAACACCTCTTACCCACTGGTATACCATGGTTTTCAATGGCATCATCGCCTTGCTCTACGGTATTATGGCACTTTTTATTCCTGAAACCACCTTGCTCACCATCGCTACCTGGTTCGGTATTGTCATACTTATTGTCGGGGTGGTGGGTATCGTATCTGCCCTTAACAACAAGAAAAGCGGAAGACCTTACACCACAGACCTCGTCTGGTCGATCGTCACCACCCTCATCGGTGCGGTACTGATCTTTTACACACAGCGCTCCGTTGTGATCTTTTTTGTCATCATCGGCATATGGGCATTTATTATCGGAGTAGTGCAATTGTGGTTGATGTCGAAATTATCCTCAGACAATCAGATCAGGAATGCCTTGCTTGTCAATGGAATTGTCACCCTGGTATTTGGAATCCTGCTGTTGATCTTTCCTTTCACTTCCGCCAAAGTACTGATAACCATTTCAGGCATTTTTGCACTGGCTTCAGGAGCCATACTTATCTACCTGGCCATCAGAACAAAAAACCTGGTGGAATAAACAAAGCGGGAAATTTACAGGAATTGAATGTCCTTGACGCGCAGCTGAAGCGTGGTGCGCCCCAACCATGTATTCTCTTCAATATGGTAACAGATGTTAAAGGGATTGCCTGATTTCACCTGCTTGTAATGGTGACCCAAGTTGAATCCGATGGCCTGAACAGGACTTCCGGTACGGTCAGGATGGACCACCTCAAACTTCAGGTGGTTGCTGTTGTTCTTTCCCACGATCCGGACATGGCCGGTATCAATAACGTTGTTGGTTTGAAAAAGGGGAGACAAATTACCGGGGCCAAACGGGGCGAATTGTTTGATGATACGGTAGAGTTTCGAACTGATATCGCTGATATACAATTCTTCATCGATTTCAATTTCCGGGACAAGCATATCATCTGTGAGTCTTTCCGAGGCATAATTTTCAAATTCCTGGACGAAGCGCTCAAAATTCTCCGGTTTCATGGCCAGGCCGGCGGCATAAGTGTGACCCCCGAAATGTTCCAATAGATGACTGCAGGCGTCGATGGCGTCATAGATGTCAAAATTCTTGATCGAACGGGCAGAACCCGTGATCAGTTCGTCAGATTTCGTCAGTACGATGGTTGGCCGATAGAATTTTTCAATGAGCCTCGAGGCTACAATTCCGATAACACCTTTGTGCCAGTAATCCCGGTAAACCACCGTGGTCTTCTTATTTTCAGCAGCCAGGTCGCGGGATATCAAATCAATGGCTTCATGGGTAATGTTGGTGTCCAGGTCACGACGGGTAGAATTCAGGTCATTGATCTGGCTGCCCAGCTTCTCAGCATACTCCCTGACATTGCTGATAAGCAGTTTGACAGATTCCGTAGCACTTTCGATCCTTCCTGCCGCATTGATCCTGGGTCCTACCATGAATACAAGGTCATTGATATTGACCTCTCTTTCGTAAAAATGGGTACCACCGTTGGAATTAAGTTTCATCCCGGCGGAAGCAAGCAGGGAATTGATGCCAACCCTTGGTTTGGAATTGATTTTTTTCAGCCCGTAATAAGCGAAGATCCTGTTCTCACCGGTGATCGGTACGATATCCGCGGCGATGCTTACCGCTACCAGGTCAAGTCCCTCATTTACTTTTTTCTCCCTTCTCTACGGCCTTAATACCGCAATCCAGCGCGATCATCAGGTTAAATTTGTTGGCTACGGCAAAATCAATGCCTTTGAAAGAAATACCATAACCTTCGGAATACCTGTCGGGAATATAGAATTCTATTTTCTTGTAAAAGTTCCTGAGGAAGGAGTAAACCAATGAAACAGCCGTCGTACCATCTACATCATAGTCGCCGTAGACCATTATTTTCTCCCCCTTACTGATGGCTTCAAGGATACGGTCCACCGCCTTGTCCATGTCCTTCATCAGGAAAGGATCATGCAAATTATTGAGATTGGGACGGAAAAAACTTTTGGCTTCATCGAAGGTTTTTACACCGCGCTGGATCAATAAGCTGCTCAGTCTTTTATTGATGTTAAGCGCCTGGGCCAATGAATCAATTAATTGATTATCCGGTCTTTCCTTCAACACCCAACGCTTATCCATGGATCATGCTCTTTGGATGTAAAGGTAGCGAATTAAACACTACGAAGGGCGCGGTAGGAGCTCTGATGTTTAAAAGTTGGACCGCATGGCTTCGACCGGATCTAACCGGGAAGCCGTCCATGCGGGAACGAATCCGGAAAGCAGTCCGATAAAGGCAGATACCAGCACACCGATCATGATGTTCTTGAAGGTCAGTACCAGGTCAAAGTTGAACATCGAGCTGAAAACGAAGGTTAGTATATAGACGATCAGCAGCCCGACAACACCTCCGATGAGCGCCAGGAAGATGGCTTCAAAGAGAAACTGATTTAAAATGAAATAATTTTTGGCACCCAGCGACTTCTGTATCCCGATCTGGTTGGTGCGCTCCTTCACAGACACAAACATGATATTGGAAATGCCGAAGCCGCCCACGAGCAGGGAAAATCCGCCAATGATCCATCCCACCATGGCAATTACAGCGAAAAGACTGTCAAATCCCTTGTTTATGATATCGGTTTCATTGATGGCAAAATCATCTTCTGCGCGGGGTGGCAATTTCCGAATGGAACGCATGATGCCGGTCAGTTCATCCTTCATCTGTAAATTGGTGATATGTGGTTTGGACCTTGCCATAATGGTGGTTCCCGTATTCCTGATATCAATAACGGTGCGGGCATAACCTACGGGAATGAATATGAAATTATCACGCGAATTCCCAAAAACGCTTTCTCCTTCCTTGCTCATCACCCCGATAACATTTAGTTTTCGTCCGAATATCTTGACTTTTCTGCCCACGGGATCCAGCCCCCGGTACAATTCTTCTGCTATATCAGCACCAATGATCGCCACGTTTTTTCCCGCGTGAGACTCCAGGCTGGTAAAATAGCGACCCCTTTCAATATCCAGGTCCATCACCTGGTTGTAATCATGGGAAATGGCGACAACAGGCACGTTATCCATGGAATTGTTCTGGTAATAAACGGAGCGGTTTACATCAAGCATAAAAGCAAAATGATCTACTGTATTGCTTCTTTTCTGCAATTCCTCCATCTCCTTGATGGTGGGCTCCGGACGCTGATAATACTTCCACCAGGGATAATCATGACCCATGGCCCAGGGCCATTTCTGGATAAACATCACATTGCTGCCCAGGGAACTGATCTCTGACTTTATCGCCCCTTCCAGGCTGTCAAAAACTGTGAATACGGCGATGATGCTGAAGATACCAATGGTGATGCCCAAAAGTGACAACAGGGTCCGTACCTTGTTAATAACAAGCGCATTAATGGAAAATACAAGGCTTTCGTAAAGTAATTTCAGGAATATCATGGTTGCCGTTTATCTCTGTAAAATTACATGAAAAATCGGTTCAGATGTGCAACGGATATAAGGAGATTGGAAGATCCGGGTTCCAGTCATGATTTAGTAAATCCTTGAAATCAATCTGAAATATTTGTCATTCTTCGTTTCCTTTTAAGGGGAAAACATGTTATTTTGCAAATCAATCTTTTCGATGCAAAACCAAAAACGCGAAGACCATTGAAGAAAATTAAAAGCGCTTTAATTTCAGTATTTTACAAGGAAGGCCTTGTACCGGTCCTGGAACAACTTAATCGTCTGGGGATAGAGATATATTCGACGGGAGGCACCTTTGATTTTATTACGTCACAGGGATTTAAAGCCACGACCATCGAATCTCTTACTGACTATCCCTCCATCCTGGGAGGCCGGGTGAAAACCCTCCATCCCAAAGTTTTTGGCGGTATCCTCGCCAGACGGGAAAATAAGAGCGATCAGAGCCAGCTTGCTGAATATGAAATCCCCACTTTTGACCTGGTCATTGTCGACCTTTATCCTTTCGAGGAAACCCTGGCGGGAACTGATAACCCGCAGGAGATCATAGAAAAGATCGATATCGGCGGTATCAGCCTGATACGGGCCGCAGCAAAGAATTTTGAAGATGTGCTGGTGGTTCCCTCCTCCAATATGTATGACCGGCTGATACTTCTGCTGCAGGAAAATGAGGGAAGCAGTTCACTGGATGACAGGAAGCATTTCGCCGCACAGGCTTTTAATGTCAGTTCACATTACGATATGGCGATATTCCAGTGGATGAACCCGGGCGAAATACGGGCATTAAAAGTAAGTGAAACCCGGGCTGCCATTTTGCGCTATGGCGAAAATCCACATCAGGAAGGTATCTTTTACGGTGAATTGGATAAGGTCTTTGAACAATTGCATGGCAAAGCCATCTCTTACAATAACCTGCTGGACCTGGAATCCGCCATCCAACTCATTGGAGATTTTGAGGAAACTACCTTCGCCATCATCAAACATAACAATGCCTGCGGGCTGGCTTCCAGGGACAACCTGACCGAGGCATGGAAAGATGCGCTGGCAGGCGACCCGGTATCTGCCTTCGGCGGTGTTTTGGTGACCAACAGGATAATCGACAAAAGTACGGCAGCGGAAATGAATAAGATCTTCTTTGAGATCGTGCTCGCTCCCGGCTATGAGGACGAGGCCCTGGACATCCTTAAGTCAAAGAAGAACAGGATCATCCTGAAAAAACGCAGCTATGATTTTCCGGACAGGCAGTACAGGTCGATACTGAACGGAGCCCTTTCCCAGGACCGTGATACTATGGTTGAAAAACCGGAAAACCTGAAAACGGTAACCCGGCAATCTCCCACAGAGCATGAAGTTGAAGATTTACTTTTTGCCAACAAAATTGTCAAGCACACCAAATCAAATACCATTGTACTGGCCAAAGACAAACAGCTTGTTGGATCGGGTACCGGGCAAACTTCAAGGGTCGATGCGCTCAGGCAGGCGATCGAGAAAGCCAGAAGTTTTAAATTGCCATTGGAAGAGGCGGTTATGGCATCAGATGCCTTCTTTCCCTTTGCCGATTCTGTTGAGATCGCAGGCAATGCAGGCATAAAGGCAGTGATTCAGCCGGGCGGTTCCATTCGGGACCAGGATTCCATTGATTACTGCAATGCCCACCAGATGTCGATGGTATTTACTGGCATAAGGCATTTCAAACATTAAGCAATGGTCTTAATTTTGACTATTTTTGCAGTTTAAGCATCAGCGTAACAGGATTAAATATCTATGGGATTGTTTTCATTTCTGACCAAAGAGATCGCCATTGACCTCGGTACGGCCAATACGATCATCATTTACAACGACAAGGTGGTTGTAGATGAGCCCTCCATCGTAGCCATGGAGAGAAATACCGGCCGTATCATCGCCGTGGGTAAGAAAGCGATGCTCATGCATGGTAAGACCCATGAAAACATCAAAACCATCAGACCGCTGCGGGATGGGGTCATAGCTGATTTCGAATCTGCCGAATACATGATCCGGGAAATGATCAAAATGATTGGCATGGAGCCAACTGGTAACATGATCATTGATATAGGCGGCGGGACCAGTGAGATCGCCGTGATCGCTTTGGGCGGCATTGTCAACAACACGTCCATTCGTATCGCAGGGGATGATTTCAATGCCGATATCGAAGATTACATGCGAAAGAACCATAACATCAATATCGGGGAACGCACGGCCGAACGAATCAAGATAGAGGTAGGTGCCGCCATTACCGACCTGGAAAACCCGCCGGATGATTATGCAGTGCACGGTCGTGATATGCTGACCGGTATTCCCAAAGAAATCAAGGTCAATTACCGGGAAATTGCCAGTTGCCTTGATAAATCCATCTCCAAGATCGAAGCCGCTGTGCTGCACGCGCTCGAAAATACGCCTCCCGAGCTTTCCGCAGACATATACCGAACAGGAATATACCTTGCCGGAGGCGGTTCCATGCTCCGCGGGCTTGACAAAAGAATCCACATGAAAACCAAACTTTCCGTGCATGTTGCGGAAGACCCGCTGCGCGCGGTAGCCAGGGGCACCGGTATCGCCCTGAAAAACTTTGAAAAGTTTCCCTTCCTAATCAAGTAGGGTTTATTTATATCGCTATCCGAAGCTTATATTTACCTTTGCTTTGGCCATCCGGAATCATGGTCTTTCAACTAAGATAAACCTATGCGTACCCTTTTTGCCTTTTTGTGGAGATACCATTTTACCGTTCTCTTCATTGTGCTTGAGGGTATTGCACTGACTTTTCTCTTTAACAGTTATAGCTATCACAGGTCGCTTGTTTTCAACACAGTAAATGACTTCACAGGGAAAATCTATTCCATTTCCAATGATATAACCGGTTACTTTGCCCTCCGCTCGGAAAATGAACAGCTGCTGGAAGAGAATCAACGAATGTATAACCATTATTATGCAAGAGCACAAGTGAAGGATTCTTCCCTTGTTGCCGGTGACAGCTTGTTCCGTTTTATTCCTGCGAAGGTAATTTCAAGTAGTGTAGACAACCGAAATAATTTCATCCTCATTGACAAAGGGGCTTCAGATGGAATCGAAAAGGAAATGGGGGTTGTCTCCTCACGGGGTCTGGTCGGAATTGTTATCGGTGTCTCGGATCACTATGCTTATATCATGTCCATGCTGCATAAAAACAGCAGGATCAGTGCAAGGATCAAGAAAAATGATCAACTGGTCAGTGTGGTGTGGGAAGGAATGAATTACCGCTATGGCACCGTGATTGATATTCCATCTCATATCCTGCTGAATCCGGGAGATACGATCGTTACCAGTGGTTTTTCCCTGATCTTTCCGGACAATATTACGATAGGGACAGTTACGGGACAGGAAAAGACGGCAGACAAGGCGCTTGGAAATGCCCAAATAACATTCAGTACAGATTTTAATGAACTGATCTATGTCTACGTATTGGAAAATATCAACAAAGGGGAACAACAGGACCTGATGGATCAATTTGATGATGAATAGTTCTTTTGCCAGAAATATCATACGGTTTATCTTCCTGATCGCCCTGCAGGTATTGGTGCTCAACGAGATGAACCTGGGCGGCTACATCAATCCCTATGTTTACCTGCTGTTTATACTCTTGCTCCCCGGTAACATAAACAAGAGTCTTTTGCTCATACTTTCTTTCTTTACCGGTATGGTGATCGATATATTTGGAAATACACCGGG
>JARRQC010000138.1:0-6323 GCA_037382165.1 bacterium
GGTTGGTATGGCAGGAACGAGATCCCATTGTTCCGGAGTGCTGGAAAGTCTCACAGCGCCCCCCTGAGCTGTTCTGACACCATGGTGTATCAATTCTATGCCAGCGGTCTTCTCATCGTTAAATCCTCCGGTAAAAAGGTTGCTGTACACCAGGATATTGACGCCCCGTGCCTCGAAATACTCAAGATCATTGAGTTTCAAATCCTGACTCGAACCATGATTGCATACCGCTGATAGTATTACGATAAGTGGTAAAAATGTTAGTCTTTTCATGTTGATTAAATAATTATAAACAGCTGGTGATCTAAAAATGAAGTTCATTATTGTTCCGGTTGCCAAACCATAAAGGTGATCAAAACTGATTAAAATGTGATACAAACAATAATATTTTCCTTCAATTGCTGGTGTATTTCCATAATCCTATTCCAATCATAACATACCATACGAGCGCCAGAATCCCACCGGTCATGGCAAAAACCATAGCTTCTTTAAACATTGAACCGACAAAGGATGAAATGATTTCGAAAATAAGTAAAAATGAGAAGGACAGCAATCCAATAACCCCGACCGCCTTCTTCAGCTGGCCTCCTCTCAGGATGATCACGGAAAAGAGGATGCTTGAGATTTCTCCGATAAGAAATCCGGGAAAAGTCCCGGGCGTATGGCTTGCACCTTTGGCAAACAGAGCTTCTCCCGCAGATAGTAAAACAGTCTTCTCTTCTACGCTGCCGGTGGCAAAGTATTTATCGGCCACCTCCAACATAGCAAAAGATGTATTATCGGCCATGAAAACTGCATATCCCAGGATATGAATAATCAATGCGAAGCCGCTTACGACCAGCATTTTTTCACGGTGCAATCCGAACAGGGCAAAAAATACAGGGATCATCAGTGAGGTGGCAAAAATATTCATGAGCCCCATGAAGCGCATGGCCATGAACCAATTTCTATGGTACATCTCAAAAACTTCTTCAATGGTATGAAGTTCCCTGGCACCGTCAGGTAATGCTGTAATCCCGATCTCAGCCATCATGACCAGTAATGCAAGGAATGCGGATACTGCTCCGATCCGGTAGAAGAGCTTCCATTGAACTTCAATATTTCGGTGTTCCATTTCGTGTAGCATTGATCATGCATAAGATATGAAACCCGGCTGATATTCATACCCTGCCTGACATGATTCGTT
Source organism: bacterium (assembly GCA_037382165.1). Classification (GTDB taxonomy): domain Bacteria; phylum Bacteroidota; class Bacteroidia; order Bacteroidales; family F082; genus JAADID01. The sequence goes on from JARRQC010000138.1 coordinate 1,187, forward strand.
TCAATTTTTCAGGCTGACCTGAATTGACCGATACGGGATAATTCCCTAATTTCAGAAAGAAATGAGAAACCATCATGAATAACCGAAGAGATTTATTGAAAGTGTTGACCCTCCTTCCCCTGGCGGCCTGCACCCGGACAGTGAATAGTGATTTGCTTGCAGAGCAACAGGCTCCTCGGCCTACTCCGGCCGGCTGGCTCCCGGATGGAAAGGAACTCAACCTGCAACCGGTAAAGATCAAAAAGGTGAGGGCCATTAAGACGGCACCCTACGGGATTGAACTGGTCATCGTGAAGGTGGAGACTGACCAGCCCGGACTTCATGGGGTGGGATGCGCCACCTTCCGGCAAAGGGCTCACGCTGTTGCTTCAGCCATTGATGAATACCTGGATGATTTTTGCAGGGATAAGGATGTCAGCAACATTGAGGATCTGTGGCAGACCGCATATGTAAGCTCCTACTGGCGGAACGGACCGGTCCTGAACAATGCACTGAGTGGTCTGAACCAGGCCCTGTGGGATATCAAGGGAAAGATGGCAGGAATGCCGGTGTACCAGTTGTTAGGGGGAAAGACCAGATTTGCGGTGGATACCTATACCCATGCATCCGGTCCCACCCCGGAAGCGGTCATGGAGGATGTGGCCAGGTACAGGGAGCATGGATTCAGGCACATACGGATTCAGCTGGGAGGATATGGTGCCACCCATCTGTCCCGTCAGCCGGATTATAAACAATATGGCTTTGGTCAACCTGATGACAATACCCTGGATGCACAGGCCTATAAAAGGGGGGTAGTCAGGATGTTTGAACTAGCCAGAATAAGATTCGGGGACGAGCTGGAATTTTTGCATGACATCCATGAACGCATTGAGCCCATGGATGCCATTGACCTGATCAAAAAACTGGAGCAGTTCAGACCCTTCTTCATTGAGGATCCTTTTTCGCCTGAAAACATGGGTTGGTTTAAAATGCTGCGTCAGCAAAGTGCGGTTCCCATTGCCATGGGTGAATTGTTCAATAATCCCCATGAATGGGTGGAACCCATCACTCAGAGGATGTATGATTTCATACGCATCCACGTCTCTCAGATCGGAGGGATCACTCCTGCCATGAAAGTGGCCAGGCTGGCGGAATGGTTCAATGTAAGAACAGCCTGGCACGGTCCCGGGGATACCTCCCCGATCGGGCATGCTGCCAATGCACATATTGACCTGGCAGTGTGGAACTTTGGTATTCAGGAGGCAGTATCCTTTAACGAACTCACCCGGGAGATATTTCCCGGAACCCCTACCATGGAGAATGGCTATATGTTTGTCAATGAGGCACCCGGACTGGGGATCGATATTGATGAAGAGAAGGCGGAGAAGTATTCCCTGCCGCAATTCAATTATAACTGGACCCAGGTACGAAAGCCCGACGGCACCCCGGTCAGGCCCTGACAGAATACACATTTACTAAATGTAAAATCAGACCCATGAAAAACAGGAGAGAATTTATCAAGTCATCTGCCGTTCTGGGAGTTTTCGGCATGCTACATCAATGGGCTTCGGCCTTGCCTCTGGCGGATATCCATGGAGATATGCTACCCATGCGCCGCCTGATCCGGAACGGAGAGAAGGTCACTGCTTATTCCATGGGTGGGTGGCACCTGGGCGATGTTAAGGATCCATCCATCGCTGAACAAATGGTGGAAATGGCCATGGAAAAGGGGGTTCGTTTTTTCGATACGGCCAGAGGTTACCAGGATGGCGGATCAGAAGAGCGGATGGGCCGTCTGCTCATACCCAGGTACCGGGATCAGATATTTTTAATGACCAAGACGCATGCCAAAACAGGCGAGCAGGCCCGGGAACACCTGGATCTTTCCCTCCGGGCCCTGAGAACCGATCACCTGGATCTCTGGCAGATTCATACCTTCACCACTCCGGAAGATGTGGATCAGCGCATCGAGCAGGGAGTTCTGGATGTGTTCCTGGAGGCAAAGGAAGAAGGAAAAACCCGGTATATAGGATTTACCGGTCACCAAAGCCCGCATACCCATCTGCATTTTCTTAATAGACTTGAAGAACTCGGACTGGAAATGGATACCTGCCAGCTACCCCTCAATGTGCTTGATCCCAGCTTCGAATCTTTCCAGAAACAGGTGGTCCCGGTTCTTCTGGAGAAAGAGTACGGGATCATCGCCATGAAAACAATGAGTGGCGGCAGCATGATGGGCAAGCGCATCGACACTACCCCCGAATGGATCAAAACTGAAATGATTCCCGACATGGTTAGTGAGACGGGAATCACACCGGCAGAATTGCATCAGTATGTATATTCCCTTCCGGTTTCCACGCTGGTGAGCGGGTGTACTACCCTGACAGAACTCGAACACAACATTGGGGTACTGCGAAACTTCAGAAATCTCAGCGAAGCAGACATGCGGCGGCTGGAGAAAATTGTGGAACCCTACGCCGGGTTGATCGTTGAGAACTATAAGCGTGTGTTGAGCATGTAGGCAGAAAGGCTGCAGCTTTGTGTTTAAATCACAAAGAATCTGATTGCATTTCGTTGCCAGCCAAATCAAAGTTTTTGGTTATTCTCGCCCCTTTACATCGCCCCACCAAATTGTGCTTTGCTCTTTTCAATAATCTCCGGCAGGTCCTTTTTGTACTGTTCTGCATCCCAGGTCAGGCCCCAAGATGTTAAATAATCCTGAAGAGGACCGAGTCCAACTTCAGCTCTTCTTTTATCCACATTATCGGGATCCAGGATTGGAGCCAGATAATATTCACCTGTTTCCGGATCCTGTCCTAACTGAGTGCCATATATTTGCTTTTCTCCTTTGCCTATTTTAACTCGGTCCTCAAGGTAGGCCAATTGTTGGGGATTTGCATATCCGTCTTCGACAGCTTTACGCAACATGGGAAGGTATTCTTCCTGAATCTCAGGTCTGGAGTGCTGGATGACCAACCATAAAGTTTGACTTCCCTGATTCCCAACAACATCTGGTCCCAACCAACCACGCTCGTCCAGGATACTTGTTACTTTGATAATGTGGATAGAATCCTTTTCCAGCAGAATCTTTATGTGTACTTTCAATTCTTCAGACTCCGGGCCATATTTCTGTGCAATTTCCTGTGCCTGTTGCCTGTACATTTGATCTTCCTGGTAAATGGTGTCGAGGACCGCAATCAGATATTCATCAAGATCCTTCCTGTTGAATTCAATCTTACCTATAAGCAGATCCCATCTTTCATCCATATGCAATGAGGATAAATCCGGATCATTTTTTATGAAATCGAGTTCCGTGAAATGTCCATCTTCTGCAATTTTCATGAGCTGAACAAAAGCAGAATCAGGTTGATCAGCCAATGCCCAGGAACAGGCAGCATTATACCTGTCAACAAGTGTTCCTTTGTTTCCCGCAACAACAAATGCTTCGGAATATCTTTCCCCCGACTTATGATAATCCTTGCTGTCATAAAGTTGTCCGGCCTCATTTACCAATTGGTCATAACTTTTTTGATTTTGTCCGGATAAATAATTGGTGATCAGCATCCCAAGTGCGGCAAGAAGAACTGCTTTTCTCATAAGATTTAGAATTTATGATGTTGAAATTTCATAAGAAACCGCTAGGACAAACCTCTATTCCCAAGGTACTCTAAATATACACCTGAGTCAATCAGAATCCAATTAAGTTTCGATGCCTGGTCGATCTCCCAACCCCTCACCAAATCAACCCCTTTTACCAAATCTTTGCCTTTGATAACAAAAATGGGGTAATAAATATTTTATCAATATTTTAACTGATTAATCCGAAGTTTTCAATTCTAATCCGACTTCTTCAAGACTACCAAAACCTTTTCCTCATCATCCAGCAGGGTGAGATTCAGGCCGGAAATTTTGTAATACTTCACCTTTGCCATGGCTTTGTTGAACTTATCAGGAATGGCCATATCAAGGCACGCCTTTTTTGTTGAAGCCAGTGGTGCAAAAACCAGTTCTTTGTTTGTGAGTTTATTAATCTTCCCGGTAAAGTTGTTGCACCCATCTTCTCCCATTACCTCCATTTCTGCGGTATGAATCTCCAGACGGGGTGGGTGTTCTTTATCTTGCACTGCAGTTCCGTCAATTATTTCAGCCACCCAAATATCGTTGAGCAAGACTTTGGCTTCTATTCCTTTATTGAATTCCAGCAACTCGGTTCCGTCCTCAGCCAGTAACTTCAGTTTGCCATCTTCAACTTTGAATTCTTTAACGGCATTCAAGGCTTTATTAAAAGAATCGGCAATCGTCATATCGGGGCACATTTTGCTGGTTACTGCAATGGGCCCGAGTTCAATTTTATTATCCTTAATGCTTAAAATTTTCCCGCTCAGATTGTTACAACCGTTTATTCCACGAATGGTCATTTCTTCTATGCTGATTTCAATTTGCGGAATGACACCCGCATCACGTTGACGTGTGAGTTTTATTACTGAACCATTGATTTTAAAAGCATCCCAGGTTCCGTTTAATGCAAGTCTTGCGTCTTTATTTTTCTCCAGCACTTCAATCAAAGTGTAATTAACTGATGAAGCATCGGCCGGCACATTTTCTATCTTTTCTTCTTTAACACGCAGCTTGTAAATAAAGCCAGGCTCGTAATCAAAACCTTCAATAGGAGCGAAGAAATTTTGCCATTCTCCTTCAACCATGGTTTCTCCCTTCTGTATCAGCAAACATTTCATCGGGCCAACACCCACACAATCCACAGTGTAAGAGTTCACCCAGTAAATCGTTCCTTTTTCAGCAGGGGAACAGGCAGTCAGCCATAAAAGAAGAGCACCCAATAGTAAGTTTCTGAAGTTCATAATTGCTATGTTACATTAATTGTTGTAGTAAGTTGTTGTTGGGTTACTTATCAAAAAACACATGATGAATCACCTTCATATCATGCTCTATCAAGCCACATTGGGAGATAAACACTTGATAACATAAATGGTTTAATATGTTATCCATTTGATAACCGATCTCCCGCCGCCTCATCACATTAATCCCTGTAACCAAATCTTAAGCATGATGAAATACGGAGTAAACAGAGTGACGCTCGTTGGGGTGTAGTTAATTTGTACTAATTCTGGTTCAGAGGAAATACACTATAGGTTTTAGT
>JARRQC010000139.1:0-13574 GCA_037382165.1 bacterium
GTTGTAGTTGGCCTCAAGATATTCCATGATAGGCGGGGAGTCGGCAACAAGCCAGTCTGCTTTTTTCGCTGCCAGCTTCTCTGCATATTTTAGGAATCCCCGGACGGGCCGGCTGTATTTTGAGCGCTGCCATTCCAGGCCGTCCATGTTTACGATATGGATGCTGTCTGAGGGCCACAACTGCTGCCAGATGGAGTCGCTGGTGTAACCCAGGTGAAGAATGATGTCAAAACGACGATATCTGCTATGCAAGTTACACCGAAGGTCATAAAAAAACTGTCCGGGTGTCCCCATCCAGTGTTCGGGATTTTTCTGCAGTATACGTTCCACACCCTTCCATTGTTTTTCCCTGACCGGGTGGGCCGCATCTGTATAAACAGCCACCTGGTGCCCATTCAATGCAAGCCTGATGGATAGTTTTTCAGCACATTCCTCGAAACCGCCATAGCGATTAGGGATTCCGCGCGTACCCAGGATGGCTATTTTTAGTTTATCAGGCATGATTCAGTGCACGTTCATAGGCTTCCTTTGTTCTTTCAGCCGCTTTTTCCCATGTATATTCTGAAAGTATCTTATCCCTGAGTTCATCCGTATGCGGCCGGCTCAGCGCTTCTTCGACAGCCTTTTCTATGCTATCCTGGTCTCCGGCATCACAAAAGGAAGCAAAACCGTCAAAGTATTCATGGGTATCACCTCCAGTGCCCACCACCAGGTTACATCCCATGACACCAGCTTCCAGGGAGCTCAGTCCGGTAGTTTCAAACCAGCTGGGCAGCGCATGGACCGATGCCGTGGCATAAGCCTTTAGCAGGTCTTCCCTTGGGATATACCCTGCAAGCCTTATTTTGTCATCGCACAAGGTTTGGCACATCTCAAAGTACTTTTGATGGTTGGGAGGGGATTTGCCGATAACATCCAGGGGTACTTTCAGCTTTTTACATGCCTGTATCAGCCGGTACTGGTTTTTTCTTCCATAGATCTGGGCTACACAAATCACTTTTTTCTCCCTTTTGACTTCCTTCTGGACCGACTGAAAAAAACCGGTATCTATCCCGTTGGGCACAAAGATATATTCATGCTCCATACCGGTATATTCGGCCAGCCTGCGGTATTCAGAATGGGAATTGGGCAACAGAACAGCCGCTCCTTTGATGATCTCCCGCATAGCCCTGCGATGCCCCAAAAGGTATTCCATGCTTACCATCTTATCCTGACCTTTTGCGTAGCGCAGCAGGTTTTTGACATATTCCGCATTTGATTTGCCAAGCAGCCGGAAGACCAGGCTGTAGGGCATTCCCCTGCCATATTGATCAAAATTAGAATAGTCCAGGTAAATGGTGCTGACAACATAAGGTTTTCCGCTTTGTTTGATATGTTTCAGGTGATCTGCGGGGCGGATGATATTATAGAGATGGAGCAAGTCATAATTTTCATAGTCAATATCTTCCCCGGCACGGAACATATCGCATTTTATCCCCATCCGGTTCAGAGCTTCGGTCGTTTTAACAAACTGTGTCGTATCACCTCCCCGGACGTCAAATACGGAAGACCGTATAATACAGGCTACTTTCATGCTTTTAATTCTTTTAATCTGTTGATGTCAAATTCTTTCGCACGGGCGCTGAAAATAATAGCCCAGGTTCCCAATTCGGCAATGTTCACGGTAAAACTTCCCGTAAACTGATAAATGAACATGAATATAAACAGGATAAACCTGTAGAGGTTATTATAGATCTTCAATCGAAAGAAAAAGAAGAGCAGGAAAAATGTTTTGAGCAGGGCGCCGTAGAATCCGTAGGTGGCCAGCATTTCCGCCATTGAGTTAGGTATCCGCACGACTTCAGCATATTCGCCCGAATACTGATAAGAATTAATGATGAGGTCATGTGCAAGGATTTTGATTTGTCCGGGACCGATCCCCATGATGAGGCGGTTGTTTCTAACCAGGTCAAAGGCGAACATGAAAGAATCCCGTAACCGCCCTTTTGCAGAAGTATCCGCACCGGAGAAAATATTATGGATTCGCGTATAAACCGGGTTTTCAGGCCATAGGAAATAGACCAGTAATGCCGCTACCAGCGTGAACATGGCGCCATACAGGAAATACCTGTAATAAGTTGCTGACAAATTCCGTATATAGATGATACTCCCTATGATCAGGGCGATGATCAGCGCGGCAAGCACACCAAATGAGAGCGAGAAAGCCAGTGGCACTCCGACAGCCAACACTACCAACAGCGGGTGATTCGATTTGCCCGTCATTACACGAAGTATAAAATAGAGAAAGACGGGAGTCATGAGCAGCGCATAGTGCGATGACTCGTAAGCCAGAAGTTTTAACCTGGGAAACCCCGGTATTTCGGGAGAGATGGGAATTGAATACCACATCAGATCACGAGCCTGCGGAAAGGGTAAAATCAGCAAGGCTGCCAGGAAAAGCAAGGCGTTTAAGATAATCACCGCTTTAAAAGCACGATATAGCCCGTCATTGAGCAGGCGGACAGCATATATAGATGTAAACAGGAAAATCCATGCTGTGAAGACCAGTGTGGTAGAAACCACGAATGACCTGGGTTCAATAGCAATCCATGCGGAAGTAAAAAATTGTTTGCCGTAAAATAGAGTATTACGAAGGGCAGCAACTGGACATATGTTTGCGGTTTGATCATTCCGTAAGCAGTTTAATATCAAAATGTTTGTCCTTGATATAAACTGCCCAGAAAAACAGGGCAGCCAGGGTCATTAAGATCGCAGACAGGTAGTTGAGATTCGTCAGCAAAACACCCATTACCATCAGCGAAGGCAACTGCGTAAGGATGGATTCCCTGAACGGTTTTTCGTGAAGTAATCGCTTGTTGATCAAATAATAAATGACAGGCATGGAAAGCGCAAGTGCCAGAACCTGTCCCCAGATGAGGCTTTCCGCAGAGCGGAAAAACAGGAAAGAAGAGATCATCCCTATAATAACGGCAGATTTGGTTACGAATTCCAGGATGGTATTGAAAGCAAGCTCACGGATGGCGTTCAGGTAGAATTTGGGAACGATGGCAAGTATCAGAAAAGCTTCAAAAATCATGAATAACCTGAAAAAGCCGATCATTTTCATGTATTTGTCAGGGCCCAGCCACAGGGTAAACAGCGGACCGCTGATGTAATACAGTGCAGCGATGACTAGCAGTGAAGTGCCGACAGAGAAAGCCCGGATGGTGTGGAAATACCCTTTGGTATTAACCAGCGATTCCCTGAGCCTGGATACTTTGGGTAGCATCCAGGCAACAATAGCGTCGAAAGCCATATTGAGGTGATTGGCGATGGTTGATGCCAGCACATAATAGGCTACAGTAGCGGTTCCAAGGAAACCTGCCACAATGAACCTGTCCATCTGGAAAGAGGCGATGGATATGGCGGTTTGCAACCAACTCCAGAAGCCAAATTGATATAACTCCTTGCGTTCCTTGTTGCGGGTAAATAACTTTATCTTAAAATCAGGCATCAAACCCCGTAAATAGGACCCCTGCCACCCGATGATCAGAACCATGACAGCCAGGCTTCCAGAAAATATACCCACCAGCGAATAGCCTGCAGTTACCAAATAAAGTTGTATGGCGAGTCAAATATAAAACCAGGAGAAGCAGGGCGACCAGGAGGCTAATGGATGCCATTTTACCGAGCAGACTCCCGGATGCGTTGATATACGCATATAATTTCTTACGGTCTTGCAAGCCGATAGCACGGGCTACATGTGCAGTTATGGAATCTGGGAGTCCAAACCCCATCAGGTGAACGGAAATATAAATGTAGGAATTGATAAGCATCCATTCGCCGAATACCGATGCTGATAATTTGTCGATGAAGTAGGGTGTGGCTGCAAGAAATAATGCCGGGTAAAGCAGGATGTTCACCAGATTCCAGCCTGAATTTCTTACATTTGTTGTTTTCCGGATCATCCGGATACAAATTTGGGAAAAAAGAAGTAACCCCTTCTAAAGTGGGTGAAATATTTCAATTATTCATCAGTACAAAACCACTATGAGTGAAAATGATTCATGGCAGAATGCCAGGTACACAGGTGAAAAGGTCTGGCAAGCCATTCAGTATCAACTTTCCGAAGGGAGGGGTTTCCTAAGTGCCATGTTCGCTTCATTCAAATTGTTCCTGAGAAAACAGATTCTATTCCTTATCCTCTTCGGTATTATCGGAGGTGCAATGGGTGCAGGGATCTGGTTTCTAAAGCCTAAGGTTTATGAAAAGAAGATCTATGCGGACATGCTGGAAAAGCTGAATAAACTCATAGAAAGCAAGAGCTACGCTTCACTTTCGGACCTGCTCGGTATCCCTGAAGAAAAAGCTGAAAGTATCAAAGGGATCAAAGGCCTGAATATCAAGCGGGAAGAGTTAACCGAGGACCTGAGTACCGAAAAGGTGCCATTTTATATCGTTGTAAAAGTGACGGATGTGAGTCTTTTAAATGAGCTGGAAGATGCATTGATCAAATACCTGGATGGAACGGAATTTATCCAGACCAGGCTTGCCTATATGAAAGAAAAATCGGAAAGAGAGTTGATCTTCCTGGAAAACAGGCTCCATACGGTGGACTCCCTGAGTAATCTGCTTATTCTGCAGGAAGGCAACCTGTTGAATGAAAAACGTGTCACCAGAATGGAATTGCTGCAGGAGACACTGGCCCTTTATGAACGAATACAATCCGTTAAAGGATCTCTCGCATTCAACCTGAACATTGAAGTGCTGGATGGATTTGTCGCCAATGAAGAACCATCGGGAAAGCGACTTCCTTACTGGGTAGTATACGGTTTCGTCCTGGGAGTACTTTTTTGGCTTGTGGTACTTCTTTTCAGGTAAAGTCCTCCCCGGATAACATCATGAGCGTGGCAAATATTTATTGATAAACCTTTGCCTGCTGATAAATACACGGTAGCGGAATCTGGATACTTTTACGTCATTGGCACAATCGAGTTGGTTTTCCAGGAAAAAATCCCACAGCTGACGGTCGTACCTGAGGGCATCATTTATTTTTTCCAGCACCTGCTTCTTCAATTTTCCTTTCAGTTTTGGTTTGGTAATGTTCACCGGACGATAGACCGGTATTTTTTCCCATTGCAGTAATTTTTTCAGGCGGTAGACGCCCCGGTCAAAATGCCTGACCGATAGGACCGCATCGTATTGTTTCAGATTTATTTTGGCCCTGTTCAATAAGTTTTCCCCTGACTTATCCATATCCGGTGTCTTAACTTCCGGATCAGCCAGGAATTCCAAAGATTCTGACAGGTACCTGGTAAGCAGGTTATCATGGCCCTTTTCTTTTGCATATTTGATATATTCCTCAATGGATTCCAGCCTGGCGACATCATCCCTGTAAATGGAGTTCGGGCTTTTCCGAAGGTAGCTGTACTGTGATATGAACTGGTCGACAGGTTCCCTGAGGATGGTAATGCGAAATGGGTTTGACACCAAAGGCATAAAAGAGCTTGCCCCGTGACCCGCAATAACTTTGTACTGCTCACGTCCTGAATCCGTAAGCTCCTTGAATCTTTGAAGTGAACGTGTGATATTTGTACTTTCAATGAAATAGACCCGCTCCGGAGAATAGACCCTGTTAAGCAAGATCCTGAGTGTGGTTCCTGCCGTTTTGGGAATGTGGTTGAATATGATCGTGTGGTCCATAATACGTATTTTGAGCGAGCTTTTACTAGCTATTATCAAAGATAACAATCTGAAAGGTCAAATAAAAAAGAATGGGCAAAAAGTCTGCAAAAATGCGGGGTTCTCAGCGAACGGGTTCCGGATCGGCGCGGTTTAAGTTTACTGACCGACTGCTTAAGTATGCAAACTTAAAAAATCGAGACCATTGAGATGGAAAATAATTATATAAAACCACTTACTGCGACAGCATTTGATTCAGGAAGGGCATGAAGCAGACCTTTTTGAGCAATTATTTTAAGTAAGGTTTAAACCGGAAGACTTAAACCAGTCCACGCATCAAATAAAAATGAAAAAAAGCCCGCAAATACACGGGCTTTTCACTAAAAACCTTATGGCAAACGGTTATTTTTCCAGTTCAAGTTCCCTTTCTTTCTTTCCTTCTTCCTGGAATTTCCATCCTCCGATCATGGAGGAAGTAACGCCATTCTTTTCAATGTAATCGTGATAGATTACCAGGTAGACATGAACGATGGCAAACAGGATAAAGAACCACATCATAATGTGGTGGATGTCGCGTGTGGCAAAGTCTCCTCCCAGCAAGGCGGGTACCCAGGCAAAAAGTGAGGGTAACCAGGCCTCGCTCATCCCTGCATACAATCCGAAGCCGGTCAGCACCTGGACAAGGAAAGCAAGAAATGTCAGGAAATAGGTGAAACTGGCCAGGGCATTGTGACCCAGGTTGGGGTTGTCTTCACAAGCGATCATGAGTACATCCACACGCAGGATATGCCACATATCTTTCCATTGCCTGCGGGTATAAGGAATGAAATTCCTCCAGTTGGCAAATCGATTTCCAAAAAATCCCCAGTAAAGCCGGATGATAAAATTGAAAAAGAAAATGTAAGCCAGTATAAAATGGACATACCTGACCGTTCCGAACCAATAGCTGAAGGAGGCTTCCGCAGAGCTCTGTATGGCCGGGGGATTGCCAATAATATATCCCGTTATGGCCAGTCCTACGATGGCCAGCGCATTGACCCAATGATAGACACGTACCGGAATCTCCCAGACGTAGACAACATGCATGCGTTTATTGGAAATAAGATGACTGTGTTCCATAACTAAAAGGTTTGGATTTGATGCACATAACTGCCTTTTTCGTCATACACATGCACGGCACAGGCCAGGCATGGATCAAAGGAATGGATGGTGCGAAGCAATTCAAGGGGTTGTTCCGGATCTGAAACCGGTGTACCGATCAGGGAAGCTTCATAAGCCGACATCTGTCCCTTACCATCCCTTGGAGAAGCGTTCCAGGTGCTGGGTACTACCAATTGGTAATTGTCGATCTTCTTGTCTTTGATCACAATCCAGTGTGCGAGGGCCCCGCGAGGCGCTTCTGTCATACCCACTCCCCTGGCTTCTTTCGGCCAGTCTTCCGGGTTCCACATATAATCCGTACTCATCCGGGTATCCCCGTTTCTTATATTGCTGATGAGCTGATCATAGAATTCCTGCGCCCATTGTACGGCAAGCTGTGTTTCGAGTCCGCGTGCCGCCGTTCTTCCCAGTGTGGAGAAGAGCGCGGTAACAGGAACATTCAAATGGCTCAGCGCAGCATTGACCACTTCCTGGAATTCCTTCCTTCCGGAAGCATAACCTACCAGCATCCTCGAAAGAGGACCTACTTCCATAGGCATCCCTTTCCACCTGGGTGTCTTAAGCCAGCTATATTTGGCTGACACATCAAGCTGCTCATAAGGCGGTTTGGGACCGGAATAATTCAGGTTGGTCTGTCCTTCCCAGGGATGTTTCCCGCTTTCGTTGCCGGAATCATAGTCATACCAGGAATGAGAAATGAATTCCTTCACCTGGTCCGGATCGGAAGTGTCTACATCTTCCACGCGGCTCAGGTCGCGGCCGATAATGGCTCCGCGAGGAAATTTGAAACTACTTACATCACTAAAGCCGTTGGTTGGCAGGTCACCATAGACCAGGTAATTTTCCAGTCCACCGCCAATGGCACCCCAGTCTTTGTAGAAGGAAGCTATCGCGAGGAGATCCGGGATATAGACCTGCTCAACGAATGTCTTGGCATCGTCAAACAGTTTCTTAACATAGGCCAGCCTTTCCGCATTGATGGCATTGACCTCATTCAGGTTAATGGAGGCCGGCACTCCGCCCACCAGGTAATTGGGATGGGGGTTCTTTCCTCCGAAGATGGCATGGATCTTAACGATTTCCTTCTGCCACTCCAGTGCTTCCAGGTAATGGGCAACAGCCATCAGGTTGGCTTCCGCAGGAAGTTTGTAGGATTTATTTCCCCAGTAACCATTGGCAAAGATGCCGAGCTGTCCTGTTTCAACAAAGGCAGCCAGTCTCTTTTTGATGTCCTTGTAATAGCCCACGGTATTTTTCGGCCAGTGCGAAATACTTGATGCCAGCTCGGAGGTAGCTTTCGGGTCAGCGCCCAGTGCTGAAACAACATCCACCCAGTCAAGGGCATGCAGGTGGTAGAAATGGATCACATGGTCCTGGATCATTTGGGAGAGGAACATCAGGTTCCTCACTATTTCAGCGTTGGGCGGAATGGAAATGCCCAATGCATTTTCAACAGTCCGGCAGGAAGCCAGGGCGTGTACGGTGGTACAAACACCGCAAACGCGCTCCGTGAATGCCCAGGCATCACGGGGATCACGTCCTTTGAGGATGATCTCCAGCCCGCGAACCATAGTTCCCGAGCTGTAGGCATCCACGATTTTATTGTCTTTTACTTCTATCTCGACCCTCAGGTGTCCTTCAATACGGGTGATGGGGTCTACTACTATTCTTTTTTCCATGACTTACCTCCTTTTATGATTCTTTTTCATCCACTTCGGGTTCACATTCGCCTTCTTCCAGCAAACGGCGCTTGCGGATATTTACGCCGACAACATGAGCGGCAATGCCCACTCCGGTAGCAATGCCGAGTCCGACACCGACTTTGTCAGCATTGGATTCAATTCCAAGTCCCGGGAAGTTGGGAAGATGGGTATAGAAAGGACCATTATCCCAAAAGTCCGCTTCTGAGCATCCAATACAGGGGTGTCCTGACCGAATGGGGAAGCTAACACCGTTATTCCATTGGGTCACACCGCAGGCATTGTAAGTAACCGGACCTTTGCAGCCCATCTTGTAGAGGCAGTAGCCCCGTTTGGCATTTTCGTCATCAAAGGATTCCACGAACAGTCCGGCATCGTAATTGGGACGACGGTAACAGGTGTCATGAACCCTACGTGAATAGAAGGCTTTGGGACGTCCCAGCCTGTCGAGTTCCGGAATCCTGTCGAAAGTAAGGATGTGTACAAGCACACCTGCCATGATCTCTGCAATGGGAGGACATCCCTGGACATTGATGATCGGTTTGCCTTTAACCATCTTATGTATGGGTGTGGCACCTGTCGGATTCGGCTTGGCTGCCTGTACGCATCCGGCGGAAGCGCAATTGCCCCATGCGATCACCGCTTTGGCACCTGCCGCTGCTTCTTCAACGATCTGCTCAAATGTCCGGCCTCCAATGCAACAATAAACCCCATCCTTTTCCACAGGGATGGATCCTTCAATGGCGAGGACGTATTCACCGTTGTGATTTTGCAGGGTGTCATGCAATGACTTCTCAGCCTGGTGTCCGGCAGCAGCCATCAGGGTTTCGGTGTAATCCAGCGAGATCTTGTCCAGCAGAATGTCGGCCACCAGCGGGTGGGACGACCGGATGAAAGATTCACTGCAGCAAGTACATTCCTGCCCGTGCAGCCAGACTACGGGTATCCTGGTCTTCTTCTCGAGGGCCTGTGCGACCTTGCCGATGGCACTGGATTCCAGTCCCATCAGGGCAGCCATCATCGCGCTGAACTTCATGAAGTCGCGCCGTGTATGTCCCTTCTCGACGGCCAGTTCATAATAGGTTTTTTGCTTTGGTTTCATAAGCTTTGGATTTGTGTTATATTGTATTTTCCGATAATTCCTCACAACTAATAATCATCAGCTAACTTTTCAAACTGGATGGACTTAATCCTGATCTCCCCTTCAATGGTTACGTCACCACCAAGCTCGATATCTTCCACATCTTCAAGTGAAATGAGGAGGTGGTCCGTATCACAAACGACTTTTGCATGCATTTTGCCCTGGTTTGACATTACCTCGGCTACCTGACCCTTGAAACGGATGATCGCCTTTTCCATAACGGCTTAGTCTTTTAGTTGACATCCCTTGGGCAACAGTCAAGCCATTTTGTAAAAAAGTAAGTTTGTGAAGACCATAGACATGCATAAGGTGTTGTCTATCAAATAAATAATGTGGAAGGAGAAAATGCAATTCAAATTGCTTCCAAATAGTGAAAAAATGGCATTTGCGGTTTTCCGCAAGGTTTTTACGGATTAACGTTTGGTTATAAATTCAGGCTACGTCTTAAAGGCGGGTATCACAATCTTCCAATTTCTTCAACTTGTCCCTGAAAGTGGATAATTTCAATCCCAATTTTCGGGCAGCCTCGCTTTGGTTTCCCCTCGTACTTTCCAGTGCTTCCTTCAGTAATCTTGATTCCAGGCACTGCATCACCGTATTGTAGGGCATACCGCCATTGGTGAAACAGGAATGGCAGGCTTTCACCAGCCGGTCGATGTGATCGAAGCGAAGGTAATCGTCGGGCAGGTCATCAACTTTGATCTCTCCTTCGGCAAAGAGGGAGGCTCTTTGGATCACATTGCGCAGTTCACGCACATTTCCGGGCCAGTGATAGTCCATGAGATGGCTGAGTGCTTCCCTCGAAATTGTCAGGGATTTGTCACTGGCAAATCTTTTAAGGAAGTGTTCCACAAGTATAGGAGAAGCAATTTAGCCTGGATCTTTAAAGGGGTGTCATCAATATCATCCAAAAATATACTGCCGGAATGGGCCATCTCGAACATCCCCTTCTTCTGATGGTCTGCATTGGTGAACGAGCCTTTTTCGAACCCAAACAATTCACTTTCCAGCAGATCGGGAGGCAGGGCGGTGAGCCCGATCTTAACGAAAGGATTCTGTCCCCTTTTGCTCAATCGGTGAATGTAATCTGCAAATACTTCTTTTCCGGTACCTGTTTCCCCAATGAGCAGAATGCTGCTGTTGGAATCCACCACCTTGTCAATACGGTGGATCAGTTCCAGCATCCTGGCATCTCGGGTGATCAGCGCTACGGTCTGAAGATGGCTCATCCAGGGAGGTTTAGCGGACGATTTTCTTCTTCTTCCTCAATGACTTTACTTAGTTCGTTGAGGGCGGCGATACTTTCCAGTGCACTTTGCTCATCCAGTATGGTCAATGCTGTCCCCACATGGGCCAGCACATAATCACCGATACCGGCTTCCGGTACCCACTCAACACAAACTTCTCGTTGTACTCCCCCAAAATCAACAACAGCCATACGTAATGAGGTGCTGCTGTCAATGGAGAGTATTTTACCCGGTAATGAAAGACACATAGAAATTGTATTTAACCCTGCTAAATTAAAAATTTGATTATTTAAATACAAACGAGATGCTTTTTTGCCTGATCATAAGGCTTCTTATGCCTTGTTAAAAATCTCCTCAACAGCATTTATAAGTTGGGAGGGAGTAACCGGCTTTTCAAGGTAAACTTCTGCAGGAAGCCACTCTTTGTTGTTTTCCAGGGAGGAGAAATTCAGCCCGGTGAAATCACCTGTGTCGGTGAGCATGATCACATGCGTAAGGGGATAATGTTTCCTGAAATGACGGGCAAGTTCAAATCCTTCATGTTCTTCTTCCATAGCGAGGTCAAGAATGGCCAGATCAGGAGGGGTATATTGCAGGATCTTCAAGGCTTCGGCCTTATTTGCAGTGGAGATCACATGGTAGCCCTTGCTATACAGAACGGCTTCGAAGGTGGCCAAAAGGTCCGGATCGTCATCGACCAGCATAATGGAGTTTGGTTTCATGCACTCAAATATAAGCAGCCTAAAGATACAGTATGAACCCATGCGAGTCAATAGACTTCTTTATCTAATTGTTCCTACTGGCTTTTGAACGGTACGTCACTAAAACGATGTTTTGAATTCGGATGGTTTTGGATTAAATTTGTATAAGACTCAACGATCTAATTACACGGCTATGAAAAGATTCGACAGCAAAGGAATGCTGATCATTCCCAACCCCAAACAAAGTAATCCGCTGCTCAAGGGAGAGAAAATCCTTGTTGTTGAGAAATGCTATTGCCCCAACGGACACAACCTGATGAGTCAACGCGCGATCTTCGACGGATTTTCCGGCATCGCTTTCCGGGCAACGAGGGAAGGAGAATCAGGCATGGTTGCCATCAGCCCGGTCTATGGTTGCAAAAGCAGGGTTTCATTTGACCTGGATTTAAAGGAGGGAACCATCTGGCACTTTCATTGTCCCGTCTGTAACGAACCACTGCCCTTTTATAAAGACTGCACCTGCGGTGGTAAGGTGACGGTCTTTTTTACCACAATGTATGCTGATTATGCTCATTCTTTCGGTATTTGCAACAGGGTGGGCTGCTATCATTCCGATATCCACTACGGACAGGAATTGCTGGAACAAAGCATGCTTGAATCGCACTAATCCGATAATTTAGGCTCCTTCAGCCATCCTTCTGATTCCTGTTGAAATGTGCTGTTCTAATTTGAAGAAAACCATAACCATAATGAATCGGGTGGGGGAAAGGAGTATTTCGTGAAGATTGAATTTTATGAAAATTTTAACACTTGGAATACAATTAAATCATAGTTTTACAGGCAATTCATTGAAATATAATTTAATACTGAATTTATGTCAACTTCAAGTACTTCCGCTGAAAATGACCAGGCAAGACTTTTAGCGAAAGCATGGTCGGACTCCGATTTCAAAACAAGACTGGTCAATGATCCCGTGACGGTTTGCAATGAGGAAAATGTGGACATCACTAAATATCTGTCCCCTGGATACAAAAAAGGGGATCCGATCCCTGTCACTCTTCCTCCGGCACCGGCTGATGCAGGTACAATGTCCAGGGATCAGTTACAGGCTGCAGCCTCTACGGCATTGTCTCAAATGGGGGAGATGTTCTGATAAGGAATCATAAAACGTACGAAAAGCTGTCAGCACTGTTGGCAGCTTTTTTTATCTTTAGCCAACGCTGTCTGCATCATGAAACTAACCAATAATGTTTTTGAGGCCTTGATCCACCCCCTAAGCAACACGGATTTCTTTACGGATTATTTTGAAAAGAAATACCATCATGCATCCCTCCAAAGTCCGCTGACCGAATTTGATCTTGAAAAATTTGAAAAACTGCTCTGGTCACATGAAAAGGAGCTGGCAGATAGGATACGCCTGAACAAGGCAGGGGAGGAAGCCCATTACATTCGGGATCGCGAGGGGATGGATCGGTATGGTTGGATCATGCAACATGTCAGGGAAGGATATACTGTCATATTCAATGGCATAGAAAGCATAGATCCTGGTGCTGCAGGAATTGTCCTTGCCCTGAATGACGTGTTTCATGGCCCCACTTCAGTGAATGCCTTTCTGACGCCACCCGGAGTACAGGGATTTCTGCCGCATTTTGATACCCACGATGTTTTCGTTTACCAGGTGGAAGGCAGCAAAAAGTGGAATCTTTACAAAGGTGAGCTTTCCCTTCCGATGGATGAGCAGATCTATCTGGTAGATCAGGAGACCCTGGGAGAACCGTTAGCCAGTTATGAATTGGAACCGGGCGATGTCCTCTATGTTCCCAGAGGGGTAATTCATGGCGCAAATACGACGAACGCACATTCCCTCCATCTTACCATAGGTATACGTCCCCTTTTGAAGGTAGATTACCTGAAATTGGTCCTGGATGTGCTGAGCAGGGAGGACCCCGACTTCCGGAAAAGT
>JARRQC010000139.1:13596-16444 GCA_037382165.1 bacterium
GGCCGCTTCCCGGTAAGCAATTAAGCAACCTCTTAATGCTGGATAAGCTCAACATGTCCTCTTTATTGACCAAGGCCTATCCGGGAAAGGGAGTCATCGCCAACCATGAAGATAAGATCAGGTTGTATTTTCCCGGGCTGGGCTTTTCCGGAGAAGGGGATATACTGCTGGCCCATATTACCTTTGACGCCATCGCTTACGGTGCACTTAATTTCATCAACAAACAGGAGGGAAGCTTCCTTGTCAGGGATATGCCCGATTTTTATAATGAAAAGACCCGGTTGATGATTGCTGCTGAGCTGGTTGCCAGGGGATTTTTAAACATCGAGAAGATCAACTAATCATAAAGCAGGTACTTGCTTCTTATATTCCTGAACTGTTTCAGTCCTTCCTGCCACGATCTCCTGATCGCTTCTTCAGATAATCCTGCTTCAATTTGTCCCTTCAATTTATCACTGCCAGCCAGCAGGTTAAAATAGTCCGTAAAAAAGGTATGTTTTTCAGAAAGAAGCTCATGCGCGTAGATGAGATAAACCAGTGACAACTGGTTTTCATTCCTGCTAAAATTCTCCGCATAACCTGTGAGGTTCTGGCCGTAGCAGCCTTCATTTTCCAGTTTGGGATGCAGGCTGGCGCCCGGCATGCTGCGTGGAGTAAAGAAGAAACTTCCCGTCGAAAAGTCAGGATGTCCATAGACCTGGAAGGGAAAATCTGTACCTCTGCCCACGCTCACGATCGTACCTTCGAAAAAACAAAGTGAAGGGTAAAGGTAGACCGATTGCCAGTTCGGCAGGTTGGGGGAGGGGCGAACAGGGAGTTCAAACAACAGGCTGTGATCGTAACCTTTCAACGGGATGATGGTCAGGTCGCATTCGGATGGGACCATCTACGCTGAAACCATTGGGGTTAGGTCGATCCAGTACGACAAGGGGGATCTGGTTTTCCGCGCAGGCTTCCATTACCAGCGTAAGGGTTGAAATATAGGTGTAAAAACGGACACCAACATCCTGCAGGTCGAAGACCATGATGTCTATGTCTTTGAGATCATCAAGGGTGGGTTTTTTATGCTTGCCATACAAAGAGATGATCTGAATGCCCGTTGTGGGATCCCTGCTGTCGTCAATGACAGCTCCTGCATCTGCCTCACCCCGGAATCCATGTTCAGGACTGAATATTTTAACTACCCTAATAACCTCTACGCCGAGGGACACCAGGGTGTCGACCAGGTGTGTCTTCCCGACCAGGGATGCCTGGTTGGCGACTATTCCAATCTTGTGATTCTCCAGAAGGGGTAAGTAGTTATCGAATCGGGCAGCTCCGTTTGTAATATCTTCATAGTTCACTTTTCGGGGGCGCTGATCTTGCGCAATGCTGGTTAAAGTGATGAGAATGGATGCCAGCAATAAAACTGTAATCTTTCCGAGGCTTCGATTTCGTATTTTTGTCAAAATTTCAGGATTTGAACTTCGAATATTTCATTGCCCGCCATATTGCTCCCGACAAGTCCGAAAACTATGCCAAACCGGTCGTACGTATCTCTTTTGTCAGCATCGCGCTGGGCCTGGCCCTGATGATCGTTTCCATTGCGGTGGTGGTTGGCTTCAAAAATTCCATCAGCGCGAAAATAATCGGTTTTACCGCTCATTTGCAAATCGTCCCCTTTGATAATAATGAATCAGCTGAAGAAACTCCCTTAATCGCTGATACATTGTTGCTCCAGAAACTGCGATCCCAGAAGGATATAGTCCATGTCCAGCTCACCGCGAGAAAGGCGGCCGTCCTAAAGACTGGTGATCAGATCCAGGGTGTGGTATTGAAAGGGATTGGTCCTGATTACCGGACCGATTTTCTTGAGGAATCACTGGTTGAGGGGCGTTTGCCGGATGTTTTCGCTGAAAACAGGACGGATGAGGTGATGGTATCGCAATACCTTGCGGACCTCCTGCACCTGAAACCCGGCGATGATCTCAGGGCATGGTTCATCACCGGTGAAGAAGCCCGGGCCAGGGGGAGGAAATTTGTCATTTCAGGAATCTATAAGACCAGCCTGGAAGAATTTGACAGCCGCTTTATCATCGGTGATATCCGTCATATCCGCCGCCTGAATGGGTGGGGGAATGATCAGGCAGGCAGCATAGAAGTTTATTTGAATGATGAAGATCACTTGCGTGAGACCGCGCTTGAATTACACCGCACAACCCCTTATGACATGCGTGTGCTTACCGTGCTGGATGAGTACCCGCAGATTTTTAACTGGCTGGAATTACTTGACATGAACGTGATCGTGATCCTCGTCCTGCTGGTTTCGGTATCCGCCATCACCATGATCTCCACGCTACTGGTGCTGATCATCGAACGGACCAGGTTATATCATTTTACGGGGAATGATCTGGGGTAACCTGATCGGGCTGGCATTCTATTTCCTGCAATATCATTTCAGGATCATCGGTCTTTCCCCTGAGGATTATTATGTCGATTATGTTCCTGTTGAACTCAACTGGCTGTATTGGGTTTTGCTGAACATCGGCACGCTGGCGATCTGTCTGCTGATGCTTATCGCGCCCTCAGTATATATTTCGAGGGTGATTCCTGCGCGGGCGCTACGCTATGAATAATTCGAACGCTTTGCAATGATAAAACTCATTAATTCGTATATTTGCATCCCAATTTTGGACCCGTAGCATAATGGATACCTGCCTGCCGGCAGGCAGGGTGCATCTGACTACGGAAACGAAAGATATTAACAAGGACCCGTAGCATAATGGATAGTGCATCTGACTACGGATCAGAAGGTTGCAGGTTCGAGTCCTGCCGGGTTCACAGAAGCCACCTCGATACGGGGTGGTTT
>JARRQC010000140.1:0-8781 GCA_037382165.1 bacterium
TTGTCCCGTTCTATATGGCTATCAGATTCCCTTAAATATAAAGCTTCTTCCCTTAATTGTGCATGAACCTCTTCACCCGTACCAAAAGTAATTACCGTCGAAACGGCATTTCCGGTCAGCTTCTGAAAATCTTCATGAACAACCAGGAAATCTTGTTTTTCCTGATGGGTGAAGATCTGTTTTTTCGCTTTGGTGTAATGGTCCACATCTCCAAAGTAATCGAGGTGCTCAGGAAACACATTAAGCAATACGGACACGTGGGGTGATGTATGTAAATATTCCAGCTGATGGGCTGACATCTCATACACAATGATGGTCTCCTCTGTTATTAAAGGGATCATGTCAAAAGCAGGAACTCCGATATTGCCAATGAGTAGGGCAGGCAAATTATTTGCGGTAAGCATATGGAAGATCAGGGAGGCGGTAGTACTTTTCCCTTTGGTGCCGGTAACACCAATAACACGTTGCCTGAAATACCCAAGCGCAAGTTCAGTCTGCGAGTTCCATTCCACGGATTTTCCCGGCCTGTCAACATCTGCCTTTACACCTGGAGACTTAATGATCATATCATAGTCGCCAATAACATCCAGATAATGCTCTCCAAGATGCAGCTTATCGGTATCAACCTGACGCAGGATTTCCGATTCCCTCACAGCGGGATCGGCATCTGCAACATCCGGATGCAGATCAGGCAGATTTTCAGCCAGGTACCGGAAGGTGGATTTTCCCTCTTTTCCAAATCCGAGGATCAGTATTTTCTTGCTATCAAACCTTTTGGCCAGGTAATCCTTAAAACCGGAACCGGAAATTCTATCGACGTTTGTTTGGATCAATTTTTCAAAGGGTTCAGGAATAAAGTGATCCCTTTCGTACTGCGCCAGCAATTGCATGAATTCACCCCCAAAGGAATCGTGATAATGATCCTTAAAATAGCGGATCAATGGCGGCCAATCCGCTTTGCTGTGGGTTTCAGCAAATTTCCAGAGTGCAGCCTTTACCTCATCCGGTGTGCCGACGCATTCAAACGGTTTGACCCTGGCGATCCCTGCCAGCTCGTCAAATACCGGCGTAAGACTTTGATCCAGGTAAAGGTCATTGTTAAAAATCCCGGAGAGAACCTCCCTGTGGACGAAAGGAGAGAGCATAATAAAAGTAAAAAGGCATTTCGGGCATTTACCGCACCACGAATCAGTCTTGCTTCCCACATTGCAACTTCTGAATGAATGAAAATGCTCCGGATATTCCGAAAACATCCTGGCAATCTGTAACTCATTCACAGGTCTTAAAAAACTGAAGTACCGCAATCCGGGATGCAGGAATTCCCTAACATAGGTATTAAAATCCTGTTCAAATTCATACGATTTGGAGTACTGGTGATTGATGCCGGTTCCCGGTATCGTACTTTCGCTGGCACTGCTCTCATTCGAAAGGGCGATGAAGGGTGTTCGGCTGGCAGCGGCCAACAAGATATTCACAAAGGCCAGTAAGGCCGAAAATGGGGTATGCCCGTTAAGAAACCCGCGTTCATTCAAATCCAGCAGCAGTTTATCCAGGGACCTGTAAACTACGGCACATTCCTCAAGTTTGAATCCCGCATTTTCAATGGTCCTTATGCTGGCCTCCCTGGGATTGAGGATCATCGGGATCAATGACTTGCCTTCTTTACGCAATACCTCAAGCGTTACAACCGAATCTTTTCCGCCACCCACAGGAACAAGGACATCCTCATTAGCAAATGAAAGATCAAATGGCTCAAGGGGTTTACCGGATGAAGTTAGGTGCATGAAATCATCAAACGCCACTTCGATACCATTCACATAGAAAAACTCCCCCAGTCCATTGAAATACAATTTCTTCCACCAGTTTTCCTGTGCTTTTGAAAGCTTAAATGGCAGGATGCGCAGTTCGGGAGAACAGGCAGCTTTCCAGTAGCTGATGAGTTCAACCATACCGATATGGAACACCAGCTCGTGCAGGGCTGCATCGTCCATATTTTCAAAATCCATGAATGAACGCATGGGTATGGAGAATTCCGGCCTGAAAGTATATTCATCAGCCATGTTAAAAACAAATTCAGCCTTCAGGGTTTGATTTATCAGGCGAAAAGAATAACTTTGGTATGTAAAGACAGGATATCGCCCCCTTAAGGAAAGGTACTTGTTATGGTTCGTTTGTTGTTTCAAACCGGCTGGTATGCTTTTTGATTGGAAATTAGCATCAAAGTAAAGTAAAAAATGAAAGAGATAGACAGGTTTATCCAGATCAAAAGTAACGACATCAAACCCGCGAGGGGAAGGTTGCTGCTTTCTGAACCATTTATGGGCGATTTTTATTTTGGACGATCTGTCGTGCTTTTAGCAGAACACAACGAAGAAGGCACCTTCGGAGTGATCATGAATAAACCTGTCACGGCAAAATTCAATGAAGTACTGAAAGATTTCCCCGCCTTTGATGCCACCGTTTATCTGGGTGGACCGGTTGAGTCCAACAGCTTGTTCTATATTCATACGATCGGGGAAAATATTGAAGGCGCTACGGAAATCATGAAAGGCTTGTATTGGGGGGGAGATATTGAGATGCTGAAAGAAATGATCCTTCTGAAAACGATTCAGCCTGAAGATATCCGCTTTTTCATTGGATATTCAGGATGGGGAGCAAACCAACTCGATACGGAACTCAAACGCAATTCGTGGGTGATCACTCGCACTTCAAAATCACGATTGATGAAAATGAACCCGATGAATATGTGGGAAAACCTGCTGGATAATATGGGTGACAACTACAGGTATTGGTCCAAATTCCCTGTCGACCCCAATATGAACTGATCTTCAGCCGCCAAAAAGGTGCGAAAACAACTGCTTTACCGTTTCCGGGATCAGTATGATGGTATAGATGATCCCAAATACCGCTCCCCATAAATGCGCATTGTGTGCAACTTTGCCGGTACCTCTTTTACCCATATAAGCACTGTATATTAAATACAGGATGCCAAAGATCCAGGATGGGATCGAAAAAGGTATCGGAAAGATATACAGCCCTCCCTGCGGATATAGCAATATGCTTGAAAACACTACCGCGGAGACAGCACCCGAAGCTCCAACCGCGTTATAATAGGGATCATCCTTATGCTTTCCGAAATCGTACAGTGAAGAAAACAAGACACCTCCAACATAAAGGAGTACATAGTAAAGCATTCCAATATTCCCAAAAACACTTCTAAATACACTTTCCACAAGTCTCCCGAAAGAGTAGAGCACATACATATTGACCAGCAGGTGGAGCCAATCAGCGTGAATAAGGGCATGGGAAAAAAAGCGCCAGCTCTCCCGGTTGTGTTTAATCCTGTAGGGATTGAATTTTAGCTTATGAAAAAGTTCCGCATTGCTGAAGGCCATGAAAGAGATGATGACCGTTGATACGAGGAATAATAAATTGAAACCCAGTTGCATCATTCAGCTATTTCAGTTTCAGGAGTTTTTGACTTTGTATGGTCTATTTCGGATCCCAACACACTATGTGGGATGATATAGACAATGATCATGACAAAGGTTGCCACCAGGACCATCGTTTTATGCTTTCTGTCCTTCCTGAGCTTCCACCAGGCAATGAGCCAGAATATAAAAATTAGAGCGGTTTTATTATCTGTCAGGTCATTCCCGAAGGGCCAGCCTGTCCAGTAGGCATCAAAGGCATATTTTTGAACTATCGGTCCCAGTATCAATCCACCGATGATGACCGTCAGCAGTGCCACACCAACCTGGTAAAAGGTATCCTTTCTCCGGGTCAGCGCTTCAATTCCCGCACGTATTCCAAAAAGCAGGGACAGGAACATGAAAAAAATATGGGGGGCGAGTACCGGCCCGGGTACAGACCCTTTAAACCGGATAATCACAGGTTCATCATTTAGCATCACCTCTTCCCCGCCCTTTTCAAGCAAGACATTATACATCACCTTCCCCGCTGCCGGTTGATGAGGAATAGCTGCGGTCAGTTTCTCACCCTCCCTTTTCATAGATATACGTGTCCACTCGTCGTAGCTCTTATATCGCTTGTATTCAAGTATCCCTTCCCATCCTTTTGCGGACACTTCCAATTCCACCGGGGCATCGATCTTTGTATCATGTGAACGGAGAAACTCAAATACAACCATCTCTCCATTCACCTCTTTCTCTCCGGAAAGGGGATAGGTCGGCCCGGTCGCACGCTGGTAAATGACCAGGCTAAGGGTAATGGCCACTGCCAGAATCCAATACAAAACATTCTTTACCTTATCATTCATTGTTTTCTTTACTTTTCTTCATGAATAACACTTTTATCCGAGCACCAGTCATGTTCCATCTGAAAGGTCGCATGACCGATACCAAAAATCTCCTTCAGCATTTTTTGTGCCGTTTCAAGTATTCGCTGACTTTCACTGATCCGGAGGTCACCCTCCACGTCAATATGTCCCTCAAAGTGCACTTCCTGGTCTGTCAGGTTCCAGATATGGACATGGTGTACCCCTTTGACATGCGGTATTTTCACCAGTTCATCCACTACATCCTGCACCTCGATATCCGAGGGTGTGCTCTGCATCAGTATCTTGTAAGTCTCGTAAAGGACAGCATAGGTTTCCTTGATGATATAAAGGCTGATCAAAACCGTTATTAACGGGTCTATCCAGTAAATTTCAAAGAAATAGATCAGTACACCGCCAATGATCACCGCTACGCTGGAGAGCGTATCCCCGATCAGGTGCAGGTAAGCCGCCTTGATATTCAGGTTTTCATTCGAATGCCTTTTGAGTAATAGTACACTGACCAGGTTGGCCACAAGCCCGATCAGCGCCACAATAAACATCGGGATGCTTTTTACCGGCTCGGGTTCCAAAAACCGGTGGTAAGCCTCATAAAGCAGGTAAACACATATGACGATCAGGGTTACCGAATTGAACAGAGCGGCCAATATCTGGATCCGTTTATAACCAAAAGTGTTCCGGAGGGTATTGGGTCTTTTGCTGATCCTCACTGTGAGATAGGTGATCAGCAGGGCTATGGCATCGCTGAGATTATGTATGGCATCGGAAATAAGGGCAAGGCTGTTGGCAAACAATCCACCGATGAATTCTGCAGCGGAAATGCCAAAATTCAGCAATACTGTAAAAAGCAGCCTCCCTCCTTCGCTATGTTGATGGTCGTGGTGATGATGCCCCATAAATTACCGTTGTTTGATAGCTTCATAGAACAACTGATGGATGTTGGTCCTGACATCATGCTCCATGATCAACCGGTTATCCATATCGGGATGGATACGGTTGGACAAAAATACATAAATGAGCCCGGTTTCCGGGTCAGCCCATGTATAAGTGCCGGTAAATCCCGAATGGCCGAAACTGGATGGTGACGCGTCCCTGCAATTGGAACGGTGGTCTTCATATTCCAGCAGCGGTTTGTCGAAACCGAGACCCCGCCGGTTATCTTGTTCCGGGAACTGGCAGCGTGTGAATTCAGTGACCACATGGGGAGAGAAGAACACCCTTCCGCCATAGGTTCCCTTATTGAGAAACATCTGCATCATTACTGCCACATCACGGGAATTGCCGAAAAGCCCGGCGTGCCCGGCCACACCTCCCAGCATGGCCGCACCCTGATCATGTACATCACCGACCAGTACTTGTTGACGGAACTTTCTGTCAAATTCGGTAGGGATGATATTTTTTACAGGAAAGTACTTTAAAGGTTTAAATCTCAAATGATTCAAACCAAGGGGGGTATAAAAGAAATCGTATACAAACTGATCGAACGGCAGGTTGGTCAGATGTACCATCATATCCTGAAACAGATAGAAACCCAGGTCACTGTAAGCAAGGCTCTTTTCACCCAATTCGGAATTCACGATATCCTGGTAAATCTTAAACCGGTAATGTTCCCTGATATACATATTCTTAGCTACCCTCACAGGAAATTCCTCTGTGATTACGGGGCGGTAAACCAGCGTATCCCAGCGCTCATTGATCAGCGTATTTTCATAATAGGGAATCCATGGCCTCAGTCCGGCCTGATGTGTCAGCACCTCCCTGAATCCCAGGTCTTCCTTGTTGGTCCCTCGTAGGTATAACAGGTAATCTGAAAGTCTCGCATCAAGCAGAATCCTTGCCTGGTCTACCATTGCCATCAGCGAGGGAGTAGTAGCCAGTATCTTGGTCAGCGAAGCCAGGTCGTAGACATCATCTGAACTTACAGGTGTTTCCTTTTTATAGGTATGATAACCAAAACATTTATCATAAAAGATATATCCATCCTTTGCTGCAAGGATTTGACATTGCATAACTGAGCCGTGTCTTTGGTGTTGACCATCCGGTTCCTGTTGTAAAGCCTCCTGCACTCACAGGAAGTTTTCCTGATGAAGCATCCATCCCAAGTATGATCCCTGCACTTTTCCTTTGTATTCCGGGTTTATCCTGATAGGAAACCAGTATCGCATGGAAAATTCCGGCATCACTGAAAAAATCCAGCACATAAGGTGAAGCGAAAACATCCAAAATAACAGGTTTTTGCCTCGCCAGGAATTCCACAAACTGGATATCTCCATCCGTTATCCCGTAATTCCTGGCTGCAGATATATTGGTATTTACCAGGGCAACGATCAGCATGTTGGCTTCCTCTATTTCGGAAAAAAGCTGCTGCCGTGCGTTGATATCCGCATCATGTCTGAGATAATGCACCGCAACCGGCATAAACTGCCTGAAAGCCTCAGCAAAGGGTTGTGGATTTTCTTCCCCGATGATAACCAGGGCAGGCTTTATGGTATCGGGATAACTGAGGGGAACTAAATTCCGGTCATTTTTTACTAATGTTATCGCTGAATCAAACAACTGCTCCCGCAACCTGAAATAAGCACGCTTATTCAGATCTGCCGGAAGATGGGCGGTATCAATCGTTTTTCGCTGATGAGCTCCCACCAGGTATTTATACTTGAGTATCTTCCGGCAGCTCTCTTCAAGTCTTTCCTCTTCCACCTTACCCGAGGCAATGGCCTGTTGAATCGCACTTACAGAGGCCGGTATATCTTCCGGTATCAGCAGGATATCATTGCCTGCCGTGAACGCTTCCAGCGCGATCTCTCCAGGCCTGAAATATTTGGTAACTCCTTTCATGTCGAGACCGTCTGAAATAACAAGCCCACCGAATCCCATTCTTTTTTTCAATTGCTTCCCGATCAAATTTTCCGAGAGTGACGCCGGTCTGTATTTTCGACGATCGAATGAAGGAACGGAAAGGTGCGCCACCATAACGGAGGCAACTCCTTCATCTATAAGGTACTTAAAAGGTTTGAATTCCAATTCTCTCAGGTCCCTTTTTGATTTCTTCAAGACGGGAAGATCTTTATGGGAATCCACACGGGTGTCACCATGTCCGGGAAAATGCTTGGCGCTGGCCAGCACATTTCCATCCTGAAGGCCCTTCATGTAAAGAGCGCCTTTCCGTGCAACATCCCCTGGCATATCTCCAAAAGCCCGCATACCAATGACGGGGTTTTCCGGGTTGTTGTTGACATCAACCACCGGGGCGAAATTGATATGAATACCCATCCTGCGACACTGCTGTGCGATCTGCCTGCCCATTTCATAGATCAGGTTTTCATTCCTCACTGCCCCCAGGGTCATTTGCAGCGGATAACTCACAGTATTGGAAAGACGCATGCCCAGACCCCACTCCGCATCTATCGATATAAACAGCGGCACGCGTGGCAATTGATTGTAAATATTTGTCTGCAACACCTGATCGAGAGGGTTTCCTGCAAAAAAAGTAACCCCTCCCAGGTTATATTTTTTTATCAGATCCGGTACTTCCTGCAGATAATTCTCCCCGGAATAATTGGCCCGGATAAAAATCAGCTGCCCAATCCTTTCGGTCAGGCTCAACGATTGATACACGGAATCAGCCCATCTTTCAGCCTCCCTCACCTTTTCCTCCTCATACTGGGCAAAAGTTTGCAGTGAAAGGAAAATGCCAATTATCAATAATCCGAACGCGTTTTTCAAAACCATGTAAGAGATCAATATCTGTGGCTGCCAAAATTAGGGATTTTTATCGGCCTCTGTCTGTTGAGAATCCGATATCTATCCTGACTTAACTACCGCCTTTCTTCTCCATCTTCCCGTTTTGTAATAGCTAAAAGAAATGATCAACCCGATCACCCAGGCAATGGGTATACCCCACCAAATCCCAATCGCTCCCAGTTTTAAAGACAAGAAGTAGGAAGCCGGAATACGGATGATCCATAAAGTGATGATGGTGACAAACATGGAGGTTATGGTATCCCCGGCCCCCCTGAACAGTCCCATAAAAATAAACATGGCCGCAAATACGACATAGAAGGGACTGACAATATAAAGGTAGTCCTTCCCGATGTGGATCACTTCCTGATCTGTGGTAAACAGATTGATGATCGGTGTGGCAAAGATTACTGCCAGGGTAGTAATGGACAGTGATACAAGGGTCATCATCCTCAGGGTTGATTTCAGCCCCCGACTCAATCGCATCATTTTGTTGGCTCCGATGTTCTGCCCTGTGAAGGTGGTGATGGCAGCGGAAAAATTCATCGCGGGAAGTACTGCAAAAGAATCGATACGCATGGCAATGCTGTAAGCAGCTACCGTTGGCGTACCAAACATGTTGACAATACTGTAAAGTGCCAGAAATCCGATGGAAACCACTGTATTTTGCACTCCGGAAGGCAGGCCGATCTTCAGGCTTTTACGAAAGATCGCCCTGTCAAATTTCATTTTCAGGGGAGAAA
>JARRQC010000141.1:0-19280 GCA_037382165.1 bacterium
TTTGGTCAGATGTTAAGTTTTTACATCATCGTCAAAACTGACCAGTTTTTCCATTTCATCCCTCTCATAACGAATGCGGATCGTATCTGCGTCAACATAGTCAACCAGGCCATCACCCTCTGCATTGCTCAATGCGGAAGCACCGATCGTCGGCACAGGGATTGAAGCCCGTGTTGCTATCGACTCCCGCGTACTGATCAATGCAGAGGGTGATGGCCTGGTTGAATATGTTGACGCAGATACGATCCGCATTCGTTATGAGAGGGATGAAATGGAAAAACTGGTCAGTTTTGACGATGATGTAAAAACTTAACATCTGACCAAATTCAAACGTACCAACCAGAACACCTCCATAAACCTTCGCCCAATTGTCAGAAAAGGGGATAAGGTCACCAAAGGGCAGGTGCTTTGTGAAGGATATGCCACCAAGAATGGCGAACTCGCCCTAGGACGAAACCTTATGGTGGCATTTATGCCTTGGAAAGGATACAATTTTGAGGATGCCATTGTCGTTTCCGAAAAAATCGTAAAGGAAGACATCTTCACCTCGGTTCATATTGAAGAATTTACCCTGGAGGTACGTGATACAAAACGGGGAATTGAAGAGTTGACCAATGACATCCCCAATGTAAGTGCCGAAGCCACCAAGGATCTTGATGAAGACGGACTGATCCGTATCGGTGCCGAGGTGAACGAAGGGGATATCCTCATCGGTAAGATTACACCCAAAGGAGAAAGCGATCCCACACCGGAAGAAAAGCTGCTCCGCGCTATTTTCGGTGATAAGGCAGGTGATGTGAAGAATGCATCCCTGAAAGCCCCGCCATCCATGAAAGGAGTGGTCATCACCAACAACCTTTTCTCAAGGGCCGTTAAGGACCGCCGGAACAAGACCAGGGAAAAAAATCTTGTCGAAGAGCTTGAAAAGGAATACAATAAGTATTTTGAGGACCTGAAATCCCAGCTGATTGACAAACTGACGGTTTTGATCAGCAACAGGACATCACAGGGTGTATATAACAACTATGGCGAGCTTATGGTCCCGCCAAAAACCAAGTTCACCCAAAAGATCCTCAATACGCTTGATTTCACCACACTCAATCCCGATAAGTGGACGGCAGACAAAGAGAAAAATGAATTGATCAAACAAATGATCAATAACTACAATATCAAATTCAAGGAGTTGCTGGGTGTATTCAACCGCAAACAATTTGTCGCTTCCGTAGGAGATGAACTTCCCAATGGCATCGTACAGATGGCCAAGGTTTATATTGCCAAGAAACGTAAGTTGAAGGTGGGCGATAAGATGGCCGGCCGTCATGGGAATAAAGGTATTGTAGCCAAGATCGTCCGGGAGGAGGATATGCCGTTCCTTGAGGATGGAACGCCGGTAGATATTGTTCTCAACCCATTGGGTGTACCTTCCCGGATGAACCTGGGTCAGATTTATGAAACGGTACTTGGATGGGCAGGTAAAAAATTGAATAAACAATTTGCCACACCGATCTTTGACGGTGCGGCCATTGATGAAATCAACAGCTACCTGAAAGAGGCCAATCTTCCGGAAAACGGCAGCACCTATCTGTATGACGGTGGTACCGGTGAACGTTTTGACCAGCCGGCAACCGTCGGATACATTTATATGCTGAAGCTGCATCACATGGTTGACGATAAGATGCACGCCAGGTCCATCGGACCCTACTCACTGATCACACAGCAACCATTAGGCGGTAAGGCGCAGTTCGGTGGACAGCGTTTTGGTGAGATGGAGGTCTGGGCACTGGAAGCTTACGGTGTGTCCAGTATTCTGCAGGAGATCCTGACCGTGAAGTCAGATGATGTCGCCGGTCGCGCTAAAGCTTACGAATCCATTGTTAAAGGAGAAGTAATGCCGACGCCGAATGTTCCGGAATCCTTTAATGTACTTGTACATGAACTCAGGGGCCTTGGCCTTGAGGTAAGTTTTGACTAATTATTCCATATTCAGAATCTAAATAATAATTGAAGATATATGGCTTTCAGAAAAGACAGCAAAATACCAAGCAACTTTGATAAAATTACCATCAGTCTTGCTTCTCCGGAATCGATTCTCGACAGGTCTTACGGTGAAGTATTGAAACCTGAGACCATCAATTACCGCACATACAAACCGGAACGTGATGGTTTGTTTTGTGAGCGCATTTTTGGCCCTGTGAAGGATTATGAATGTCACTGCGGTAAATATAAGAGGATCAGGTATAAGGGTATTGTCTGCGACCGCTGTGGTGTGGAAGTTACCGAGAAAAAAGTAAGACGTGAACGCGGCGGACACATTCAACTGGTCGTTCCGGTCGTTCACATCTGGTTTTTCCGGTCTCTCCCGAATAAAGTGGGTGCATTGCTTGGGCTTCAAACCAAAAAACTTGAAATGATCATCTATTACGAAAGGTATGTGGTGATCAACCCGGGTATCAAAGCTGCGGACGGTATCGAATACATGCAGTTCCTCACCGAGGAGGAATATTTTGAGATCCTGGAAACCCTTCCATCGGAAAATCAATACCTTGATGATTCCGATCCGGATAAATTCATCGCCAAGATGGGGGCTGAAGCGATACACGATCTGCTGGCACGACTTGACCTTGACCGCGTTTCCTACGAACTGCGCCACAAGGCCAACACAGAGACTTCCCAGCAACGTAAAGCTGACGCGCTGAAACGGTTGCAGGTCTTCGAAGCATTCAGAGATGCCAGGAACCGGGCGGAAAACCATCCTGAATGGATGATCGTACAGATCGTTCCCGTTATTCCACCGGAACTCAGACCACTGGTACCCCTGGATGGCGGTAGGTTTGCGACTTCTGACCTGAATGACCTCTATCGCAGGGTAATCATCAGAAACAACAGGCTGAAACGGCTGATCGAGATCAAAGCGCCCGATGTGATCATGCGTAATGAAAAACGCATGCTGCAGGAAGCTGTTGACTCATTGCTGGACAATTCAAGAAAATCAGCAGCCGTTAAAACCGAATCCAACAGACCGCTTAAATCACTGAGCGACAGCTTAAAGGGGAAACAGGGTCGATTCCGCCAGAACCTGTTGGG
This sequence comes from bacterium, assembly GCA_037382165.1. Classification (GTDB taxonomy): domain Bacteria; phylum Bacteroidota; class Bacteroidia; order Bacteroidales; family F082; genus JAADID01. The sequence goes on from JARRQC010000141.1 coordinate 3,085, forward strand.
TAAACGTGTTGACTATTCCGGACGTTCAGTTATCGTAGTCGGACCCGAATTGCAATTGAATGAATGTGGTCTTCCGAAAGATATGGCAGCTGAGTTGTTCAAGCCGTTTATTATCCGCAAACTCCTGGAAAGGGGTATTGTCAAGACGGTCAAATCAGCCAAGAAGATCGTGGAACGTAAGGATGCCGTTGTCTGGGATATACTGGAGAATATCCTTAAAGGTCACCCGGTATTGCTGAACCGAGCCCCTACCCTTCACCGACTGGGTATCCAGGCGTTTCAGCCAAAGCTTATTGAGGGTAAAGCCATTCAGCTTCACCCGCTTGTATGTACAGCCTTCAACGCCGACTTTGACGGTGACCAGATGGCTGTGCATGTTCCGCTGGGTAATGCAGCGATACTTGAGGCACAAATCCTAATGCTCGCTTCCCACAATATCCTGAATCCGGCCAATGGAGCACCTATCACCGTTCCGTCGCAGGACATGGTACTTGGACTCTATTACATCACCAAAGCCAGGAAAAGCACACCCGAGCACCCGGTGAGGGGAGAAGGAATGAAATTCTATTCCTCAGAAGAGGTGATCGTCGCCTTCAATGAAAGAAAGGTTGACTTGCACGCCACCATCGAAGTGAAGGTGGATGTCAAGGAACAGGATAAACTGGTGAACAAAATGATCGAAACCACTGTGGGACGTGTCATTTTCAACCAGGTAGTTCCCAGGGAATATGGTTACATCAATGAACTGCTGACCAAAAAATCACTGCGGGATATCATCGGTGAGATCCTGAAAGCAACCGGAACGGCAGTTACCTCACAATTCCTGGATGACATTAAAAATCTTGGATTTGAAATGGCCTTCAAGGGAGGTCTTTCCTTTAATCTTGGCAATGTTATCGTTCCGGAAGAAAAGGCCCAGTTGATCACGAATGCCAACGAAGAGGTGGAAGAGGTGCTGAACAATTACAGCATGGGATTCATTACCAATAATGAAAGGTACAATCAGATCATTGATATCTGGACGCATACCAATTCCAGCCTGACCAATATCCTCATGAAGAAGATCAAGGATGATGACCAGGGATTCAACCCTGTCTACAAAAAGTCAGGAGCTATCGGTGGTGAGATCATTGAAAACCCGATTCTTTCGAACTGTAAAGAAGGATTGTCCGTACTTGAATATTTCATTTCAACCCACGGTGCCCGTAAAGGTCTGGCTGATACAGCACTTAAGACGGCTGATGCCGGTTATCTTACGCGTAGGCTGGTCGATGTCGCCCAGGATGTTGTTATTAACGAAGAAGACTGCGGCACCTTGCGCGGTCTGACCATCAGTGCCCTCAAAAAGGGTGAAGATGTTGTCGAGTCTTTGTATGACAGGATCCTTGGCCGAGTAACCTTGCACGATGTTTATGATCCGCTGTCAGGTGACCTGATCATTGAAGGTGGTCAGGAAATTGACGAAAACGTAGCCTCTATCATCGGATCTGAGGAAATGCCTATTGAATCGGTTGAGATCAGATCAGTACTCACCTGTGAATCCAAACGTGGCGTTTGTGCCAAATGTTATGGACGTAACCTGGCGAGTGGACGTATGGTCCAGAAAGGCGAGGCTGTAGGTGTAGTGGCCGCCCAGTCCATTGGTGAACCGGGAACTCAGCTTACACTGAGAACCTTCCACCAGGGGGGTACTGCCTCCAATATCGCGGCAACTTCAAAGATCGAAGTCAATTACAACGGTAAACTGGAAATTGAAGAGCTCCGCACAGTTGACTATGTCAATGACGAAGGCAAAAAATATCAGATCGTTACGGGTCGTTCAGCCGAAATGAAGATCATCGACGAACAGACAGGCATTATCCTGCAATCGGGACATGTACCCTATGCGGCAAACCTGTATACGAAAGATGGCTCCAAGGTCAAAAAAGGGGATATTATCGCCGACTGGGATCCCTATAATGCTGTGATCATCTCCGAAGTTGGAGGTAGTATTGCTTTTAGCGATATCGTGGAAGGACAGACATTCCGTGTGGAATCAGATGAACAAACCGGATATTTCGAAAAAGTGATCATTGAAACAAGGAGCAAAACAAGGAATCCGGTCATCAAGATCCTTGAAAAAGACGGTGAAGTCATCAGAAGCTATGACCTTCCTGTAGGAGCACACATTCTCGTAGAAGAAGGTCAGAATATCAACCCCGGAACGCTGCTGGTCAAGATACCGAGGGCATTCGGACAATCCGGTGATATCACCGGAGGTCTTCCCAGGGTTACCGAACTCTTCGAAGCGAGAAACCCGTCAGAACCCTCTGTAGTTTCTGAAATTGACGGTGTAGTCAGCTTTAGCAAAAAGCTGAAACGCGGTAATCGCGAAATCGTCATCACTTCGAAGACAGGTGAAGAAAAGAAATACCTGGTTAACACTTCAAAACAGATCCTGGCGCAGGAAAATGACTTCGTTAAAGCGGGGACTCCGCTTTCAGACGGTGCCATGACACCTGCGGATATCCTGGCCATTAAAGGACCGATGAAAGTACAGGAATATATCGTGAATGAAATCCAGGAGGTATATCGCCTTCAGGGTGTGAAGATCAATGACAAGCATTTTGAGGTCATTGTACGCCAGATGATGCGCAAAGTACAGGTGGCTGATTCAGGTGATACACGTTTCCTTGAAAATGAATTGGTTAACAAAACAGAATTCCAGGAGGTCAACGATGAGATCTTCGGCAAAAAGGTCATCATCGATCCGGGTGAATCAGAGAGCCTGACAAAAGGACAAATTGTTAGCGCCAGGAAGTTACGTGAAGAAAATTCAACGCTGAAGCGCCGTGATAAAAAACTTGCGGAAGCAAGGGATGCGCAACCTGCAACCGCGCGCCAGGTACTTCAGGGAATTACAAAAGCCTCGCTGCAAACGGACAGCTGGATCTCTGCAGCCTCCTTCCAGGAAACCACCAAGGTACTTACTCAAGCATCCATCAATGCCAAATCAGACGACTTGCTCGGCCTGAAAGAAAATGTTATCGTTGGTCATAAGATACCGGCTGGTACCGGTTTACGTGACTACAACGATATTATCGTAGGCTCAAAAGAGGAGTATGAAGCAGTAATGGAATCCGCCTCGGTTGCTGAAGTGGAAGAAGACGAATCATTCCTGGATTAATAATAACAAGAAGCGCCGCCAATTGCGGCGCTTTTTTTAGGACCTATTCTAACCTGGCCATCATTTCCCATTCACATGCCGAATTTATCATTGATTTTGTCAAGTTGATGCCGGGCTCTCCCAAAGCGAAAGTAAAGTCATGCATTATCCTGACGCCAGAACACGCCAAACGGCTGCATCAGGCGCTGACGGATAACCTCAGAAAATTTGAATCGCTTCACGGCCCGATAAAGGATACAAAGCCGGAGAATATGCCACCCTTTACAATGGGTGGTCCACTTGCTGAAGCTTGATCATCAATCAGTTCAACAAACAAAAGCCATCCAAAAGAAAGGGATGGCTTTTGTTTTTTAAGTCAATATTACCCAAAGGGAAAAAAATTATGTCTCCAGTACAGATCAACTTCTGAACAAACCGGGGAAACCTAACAGCAATTCTTATAGTGTTCCATCAGCTTTTTGGAATAACTTCCGGACAATGGCAGTTTAAATTGCTGTCCATTGACATGCAGCAAACAGTGCTTACTGGTCCTGTCGATCTCTTTCAAATAGTTGATATTTATTATGGATGACCTGCTGATCCTTACAAAATCACTATCCTTAAGACCAACGTCAAAAGTACGTAGCGATTTGGAAACCGTGATGTGTTTCCTGTCACGAAGGAAAACATGTGTATAATTACTGTCAGCTTTTAAATAGATAATTTCTTCAGGGGCTAAGAAAACATGACCTGTTCGTGTACTGAACCTTAACCGGGAAGGAACGACATTCCGGTTTAAACCGGTCAGTACTTTTTCAATCTTTGCAAGCTTACGCATCATCAGATACTGGCTTACGATCTCCTCGACCTTTTTGTAGGAAAGCGGCTCAGTAAGGTAGGTCGTGTTGCCAAATTCAAGTCCTTGAACGGATGGATGCGGTGTATCAGCGATTACCACGGTGCCCGGGTAAGCCCTCTTCAGGCCTTTGCCTTTCCGGGCTTCTAACTGCTGATACTCTTTGGCTCCAATAAATATAAGATCCGGTGAGGGTTTGTTTTCATCAATACCTAAACCGTTGGATCCGTTTTTGGCTTTCAGAAGTCGCACACCACCCGTTTGCAAAATTTGCCTCAGTTCTTTTTCAGTTTTTTTGTTGCTGCAAACGATCATAACATTAAGTTCTTTTGCAGACAGATTATCAGTTATAGAGTTCATACCCGTCATTGTAAATTTTTGCTGCAAAAAAACCATATATACACAGGACTGCCATCGCACCGCACATTACAAAATATACACAGGAGAGAAAATAGTATATACAAATTATATACAATTCAATCTTAGTAACTGGTTTTCAATCAATTAAACGAGAAAACAAAGCGTGCGCCCTGTACTATTCATCAGTTCAGGAGATCAGGCGGGCAATCCATTCCGGGTGAAGTAACAATACCTGAATGAGCTTATACAGATGGTTTACTATCCAGCAATTTCAATCTACTTCAATAACTTCAACTTTTTCGTTGATGTAGACCAGTTTCTTTTCCACTTTGCCATTACCCATTTTTACGAGTAGTTGACCGTAGCGTTTGATTTGGTCCAGATGTTTCCTTTCCTTTTGCCCTGTCTTATAATCCAGGATCACCCATTTATCCGGCAATATGACAACCCTGTCAGGTCGCTGAAAAAGAGGATTTGGACCGGAAAGGTCAACAATATCTTGTTCGTTCATCACTACAGCTCCCGGGTTGAATAAAGGGAGGAGCGAAGGATGCGAAACCACTTCGCTGATTTTCTCTTTTATTTGTTCTGCCTCCGGTTCGTCAATAAAAAACATCCGCTTGTATTTATCGACAATGCGATCTACATCCTTTGAATAAATCACCTGGGACAACATTTCATGGATCAATTTTCCGTAGACCCTCGCAGGTTTACTATCCATAGCTTCCCAATACACTTCATCGGCATCAGCCATCCGGATACGGTCTTTCCATGATGTTGATATGAATGTTGAAAGCTTCAGTTTTTCTTCGTCCTCTTTCTTCACTTTTGAGATGCGTGATGCTAACTTACCGCTTGAGTATCTAATTTCCCCTTCTTCTTCCCACAGCCCTTCACTTTCAAGAAATAATCTCAAAAGCTGTGTGAACCTGTCATTTGTCTTACTTCCCTTATGCCCCAGTATCATCAGGGCACTCACCGCCCTCGTGAATGCAACATATACCAGGTTCAAAAAGTCAAGTTCGGTCTTTTCTTCTTCACGGGTATATTCATCCTCAAGATGAATACCGGACAACTCCCTGGTAAGGGGCAGCAAAACGACATCCAGCTCAGGAAATTCAGGATGTTGAAGGGGGCTGTAAAATTCTGTCCTTCCCTTTTTAAAGCTGCGGTTGGTGATATCTACGATCACCGTTTCAAATTTCAGACCTTTTGCTTTGTGCACAGTCATCACCCGTATAGCGTCCCCTCCATCAGTCATGGAAATAAATAACTTCTGGCTTTTCCTGTCCCAATGTTCCAGGAAGTTGGCCGTATTTCCCTTTCCATTGTCCTGGGATTCAATGACAAAATCGAGAAAATATTGCAGGTAAATGTTAGACTCCCTGTTTAGTTCAAGTTCCCGGATGATGGTTTCAACAATCTCATAAACAGGAAGTTTGACTGCATTATCAACATCCCAGTCCATATCCAGTTGTCGAAGAATCCACCCCAGACCATTATGCTTTGCAGTAGAAATCCTTTGATAGGCATCATGGAATTGATCCTGTCCCCTGACCAGCAGCAAGTGCCGGATAAAATCCGCCAGTGCGATGGCATCGTCAGGCCTGTTCATTAACCGAAGCAGGGCAATGATGACCCTGACCTCAGGTGCCCGCTTGACAAGTAAAGACTCGGAAGTGACCACCGGGTAACCGTTCTCCAACAAAAAAGAAGCAACTTCCGTTGCACTCCTGTTGGTTCTGGTGAGAATACAAATCTCAAAATAGTGGTAGCCGTGCTGGGAGAGCCTGGCGACATTTTCCCTGATCTTTTCCAGTCTTAATTTGTCATAATCACCGCTTTTTTCTGCTTCCAGAAGATCTATGGATACGAAACCTCCCTTTTTATTATCATTATCAGGTATCCTTTGTTCATGTCCCTTATAGATCGTCTGGATTCTCTGATTCATTCCTTGCTTGACGGCGCTGAAAAAAGAATTATTGAAATCGATGAGCTGCGATTGTGACCGCCAGTTCATGTCCAGCGGGATTTCTTCGTAATGGTCCTCAATCAGCTTTTTCCTGCCGGCCATGTCGGGGTCATTTTCAAAAGCATAGAGGTCAGGCAGACTGGAGAATAATTCTACCTCCCCATTCCTGAAGCGATAAATTGCCTGCTTGGCATCACCGACCAGCATATTGAAATGACCGTAAGAGAGTGACTCTTCTATCAGCGGAAAAAGATTCTTCCATTGCAAAATGGAGGTATCCTGAAACTCATCGATCAGAAAATAGCGATATTTCCTTCCCAGTCTTTCAAACAGGAAGGGAACCGGCTGCTCTGCAACTGTCAGGCTGATTCTCTTATTGAATTCAGAAATATGTACTTTTTGAGTCCTATGGGAATATTCATTGAAAATCGATCTTATTTCACCGGCCAGGGCCAGGGCATAAATTTTCCTGTAAATTATGGAAAGCAACAAATACTCATCCTTCATCCCGGCGATCAAAGCATAGTACCTTCTTAATTCACCTTTGATGGAGTTAATGGTATTTCCGGCAGCAGCCGCAATCTTACCTGAAACCCATTTGTCTTCATCAATGGTCTTCAGTACAAAACTATTGGGCTCAACATCTTTGGCATTATCCAGCCTGGAGCACTTCTGGAAATAGGAGTAGATTCCTCTGTTTCCCTGGTAAAAATCGCCGGCTTCAAGATGGTTGGCATGTATGGCATCCATGGCCTCCTTACCTGAGGTCATGATATTCTTCTTCAGGACATCCAGTTTTTTTGTGAGGCGGTCAATGATCACTGCAAAGCCTGCGGCTCCCAATGTGGACAACTTTTCAAGATGATCAAAACCTTCTTCATCCAGCTGCTTTTCTACATAGCCCGTTACGACGGCAGCAGGGTCAAAACTTTTTTCCTGATCCACCTGGGAAAGGACAAAGTTTACCATAATATCAGTCAGGGCATTGTCATTCCCCACCCTGCTGAACAATTCTTCGACAATATCAGGTACAAAATCATCCTTGTCAATGACCACTTCAAAATTACGCGGAAGCTGCACATCCGTTGAAAATGTCCGTACAATCCGATGGACAAATGCATCGATGGTACTGATGGAGAATTCATCATATCGGTGGATGATGAGCTTTTGCAATTCCTTCGCCCTTTTTATCAGGTCACCATCCTCCAGTTGAATCGTTTCCAACAACTGCTTCAGTTCACCATCCGCCCTGGCGTTTCCATCAATTATCTTTTCGAGGGCATAGAGTACCCTTGATTTCATTTCATTGGCAGCATTGTTGGTAAACGTAATGGCCAGTACATGCCTGAAATCATATGGATTACGGAGGGTTAGCTTCAGGTATTCGTTTACGAGGGTTGTCGTTTTCCCTGACCCTGCGGAAGATTTATATACCACCAGCGTCATTTAACAGACAGTTTATCGGGTTTTCCTTTCATCGATCCACATACATGACTTTGCCCGTAAAGTGATCGTCTTCTGTTACCATTTCAAGAAAATAGAGGCCACTCGGAATTTTCAATTGATCGAGATTGAAAGATAAACTTTCCCCATCCTTTACAGAACCGGACCAATCATAAAGGACTTCACCCTGCAGATCAAATAATAACAAGCGGACATCTTGCTGACCACCGGGGCTAATGTCAATGGAGACAAGGCCATCCGTCGGATTGGGAAAGAGCCTGAAGGTATGGGTCGGCAGGTCTCCTTCCCAGACCCCTGTAGTGATCAACCGTGCTGAATCCCTGTAAGTCGCCAGCAACTGAAATGAATCGTCACTGACCTGCAGCAGCGGAAGTTTTTGATCCTTCCCCAACCACTTATACTCAATATAATCTCTTTCCAAGGGAAAACCGGTGGATATTGAATCTATATAAATGCTATCATTTTCTTCAACTTCAGAACGCAGCCTGAGTGCGTCGAAACGGCCGAAAGGTGTGTATAGGGTACCCCATCCGTCTACGGTACTGACACGCTTTCGCGATACAGAGATGTAGCCGATTCCTTCCACTGCCAGTTCCAATCCGGAGAATGAAGAGTCTGTATGCCCATATTCCATGGGAAATTCATATAACACATCAGGATCCTCGAAGGGCAAGGGAAGGGGGATTTCAAAAATTGTCGCAGCAAAACCTTCATCGGTGAAGCGGTCAGCACTGTTATTGAAAAACCGGTAAATATCCGTCAGGGGCAGCTCGGGGAAAAGCAATTCACCGAGCTGCGGAGATGCCATGTTCGCTGTCAGCAGAAAGAAGGGCCAGTAAAAGACAGGAGTTTGCAATACCGAAACGAAAGTATCTACTTGTTGATCGAGCGGGATCAATCCTGAATAATCCCATACATATCCTTCTCCCGTTTCTTCAAAATCATAATCATCCATATTCAGGGCAATGCTTATTCTCACCGTATCACCCGGTGAAGGCATATCATTGTGGTCAATAACGATTTGAGATATAGCGGATTGTACAGAAATCACGATCATAAATACCAATACCCCCCTCATCAACAGAGCATTTATCATCTTACAGATTTTCATCTTCATTAAAGTCTTCCTCCTCCTCATTTTGCCTTGCCTTATCCTGCTTCCTGGGACGGGTTCGCTGGAACAGTTCGGCTATGTTGGTAAATTCCTTTCGAAAGGCGATACCCACCCCCTGGGTATAAGGCGATATTTTTTCATAATTGCTGTTGTTATACCATGAATTGACGTTGGAATGGTTAAACGCTTTAATAATCCACCTCCCTTCAGGAGTGAGTTTATAGCCGATATCCACGTCACCCACAATATTACTGGCATTATTTCCTGCGGTTCTCCCACCCTTTTCATAGGTCATCCCGATGTGGCCGTCAATGAGCAACCTGTCATCGAAAAGCTGTGTTGAGAGTGCTACCTCAAACTCTTCTTCAGACACATAGTCTCCCGGTTTATAATTGATACCAATGTCAAAATCATCACTGATCTTCGAAAGCATATTGCTGAGCTGGTTGGAAAGCACCGTATAATAAGAAGAACTCAGGCTGATGTTGGCGGCATTGCTCGCACTGAAAGATCCCAGTACCTGCACCCGGTACAATCCTTTGATGTTTACATTGGCACCATAAGGATCACCCGTCCAGGAGATCCTTCCTCCTTCCACCAGTGAGAACCTTTTGCTCACCAGGTTTGCCAGGGAAAAATGAAAAATACCTTTGGATACAACATAATCCCCAATCAGTGTAAAATCTCCGGTGGAATTGGTTCGCATACGAAGGTCACCCCTGCCCTGTGACTCAATCCTACCCATATCGGAAGGAAGGTAAATGGTCACTTTGGCTTCCGGGGTGATTACCATGCGTAGTGCAATATCATAGGACAATTCATCCTTTGCTAGTAATGCCTCTCCTTCCAACACTTCATCTTCCGACTTCAAAGTATCACTGTGATCGATAAAAATGATATAATCCTTGTCTGAGATCTCAATACTGTAATCCAGCGGCAAACTGACATGTGTACCCGCCATGGTCTTCACATCCATATCCAGTTTAATACTCCTCGGGCTGCCACTGATATCGATATCCCCACTGGTAATCGCAGTACCATAATACAGATCATTCATTTTGCTGGTGGTATTGAAAAACAATAACCTGTCGGTTGAAATATGCACATTGAAGCGCTGATCACGAAAATGGTTATGTTCTAGGAAACCACTTACGTTGGCAGAATTTCCAAGGGTATCATAGATCACGAGCTTATCAAACAGGATCCTTTCCGGCTCGAATTCAATCTCATTTGAAAATGAATATTTTGTGTTCAGGTAATTAATGTTCATGGCAGTCCGTCTCATCTCAATATTCCCTGTCAGCACAGGATCGCTGAAATTACCTGTCAATTCAAGCCTGCCGGAAGCCTTGCCTTCAACCTGTGATACGAAATCAACAAAGAAACTCTCTATCGCTTTCAGGTTAAACCGGTTAAAACTGATATCCAGGTCAATAGCATCCTCCTTTTTGAAGGGAAAGTAAACGCCGGAAATAGAAAATACCTCCCCGGCTCCTGCATTTCCTCTTCTTATGATCTTTGAATCAACACTGATAGACTGCTCTGAATTATTCCACTTGTTGAACAACTGAACATCCCCCAGGTAAACCTCATTCATCTCGAGGCTGTCGATCGTGATACTTGAAACAATAGCGGGATAACGATCCACGACACTGATATTCAGCTTACCATTCATGGTTCCGTTGAGATCGAAACTGTTTAGGTCGGTAACCATATCAAAGTTGGAAAGTTTCCATGACTGGAAAGTGATGTCCAGTGAATCTCCGTCTTGCCTGGGATATTCACCCTGCAGACTAAGAAGGGAAGATCCTCCGTAGATGGAAAAGTTTTCAAATTCTATCGTTGAGGTATCACCGGCGATGAGATTATCCGGGGCAATATACCATAGGGTATCATTAATATAGACATCTGATTTTTGGAAACTCAACCTGAAATTCCGGTCATAGGTCGTTAGTTTACCCTGTATATCCGCTTTATTGACATGCTCTTTATCCTTATTTTTCCAGGTAATGTTAAAATTCAGGCTGTCGGAGCCCGCATCCGCCCGCAGCGTAAAATTATCCAGACCAAAAATGGTTTTATCTTCCGGGGTACTGTCCCGGATCAGGATATCCATGTTATGATAGGTCAGGTCAATTCTTCCCGCCTTGGTGCCGACATCCAGACTGTTTTCTCTCAGGACGGTTCCCCCGACACCCAATTTCTCAAAATCGGAAGAGAGAAAGAAAGTCTTCTTGTCAAAATCCATAGCTGCATTTATTTCATAAGGAGGATAGAGTTCGATCCCGTTCAGGTATTGTTCTTCAAGTAAAGCACTGCGCTTTATACTTACAGACAATTCTGCATATTCTCCGGATTCAGGGGTTACTTCTCCGGCCGGAGGCAAGAGTTTGACATAACTATTGAACAAACGCTGCACCTGATTTGGAAAATTAACGATATCATACTTTCCGGTCAGATTTGCATCAAGAATGGTGGATTGAAGATCGATCACATTCAAACCTTGCTGGTCAATATATTTTTCGAGTTTCAGGGAATCAAGGCGATAGACATTCTTTCCATAGGAGAGGGTATTATCCCTCAGTTCAATCGAAGCCTCCATGGAAGATAAGTTAAACTCCCTCAACCTGACACGTGCTTTTCCCCGGACACCCAGATTTTTTTCTTTATAAAATCCCAGATCATCCAGGTCTAGCCTGCTGATGTCAGCATCCACAAACAATTCCGGACCCTGCTTAAGGGCGAGATAACCCTGTGCATTCATCATCAGGTGCCTGTCCCCTATCCTGATATGTGCATCGAGGGTATCCCGCTCATACGAGGCATCAAGCCTCAGACGTCTGTATTTATAATCCAGGAGGTCAAGAGAGGCGGCCGTACCATTTGCGGTAATGAATACATCCCGATAATCATTGCCCTGTCCTGTCACCTTCATTTTGAAAGTAGTTTTTCCGAGCACCTCGTCCTGGTGTATCAGTTGTCCAATATTTAGAGAATCCGCAGTCAGATCGGCTGCAAAATGAAGTGTATCTCCTTCTTTTTCCGTATAGCGGATATCTCCCGTAAGACTTCCCTCACCGGAGATGACATTTAGTTTTGCAGTAAAATCCTTATAGTAACCTTTAAAGTCAGCATTTATCCTGATCATTTCCCCGCAGTCAACTTCATCCGTAAAATCAAGTCTCTTTTCCGGTATCGGCAAGCCAAAACTTTTGAGGTCGCAGGTGGTAGTAGAAAGTTCCTTGATCTCGGCATCGATATAGGATGTAAAAAAATCAGGCAGTCCGATGATCCTGGCATCGAGATGCAATTTTGTATCCTGCCGGTACTTCACACGCAGATCTTTTCCGCTCATATCTCTTACAAATCCGGATAGTTCCCCGGTAAGCCCTACCTCATTAGGCATTTGATTCATGACTTCTGCAAAATAAGCGATCTCGGACAGGTCAACGGTCGTGGGTCGAAAGTCACCGGTCATGTATACAGAATCAATGAACCAGGCAAAGGTTTTATAGCTTTCGGTGTGGAAATCCAGGTCCATATCGATTTGAGATCGTGGCAATTTAAGCAACAGGTTTTGGGCATGAAGGCCTGAATTGGCAATGGTAAATTCTGTGGTGAGTTTGTGAATTTCAAGCCCGCACTGCTCCTTTGTTTTCAGGCTGTCGATCATCAGGTGCAAGGAGTCATTCACGAGGTTGAAATTTTTAGCATTCAGCTGGATATCATAAAACATCATATCGGCATAATCCATGCCTCCGGGATTATCGTATTGCCTGGATTCATCAAAAAAGTGAAATACTGAATTCCTTAGGGTAAGTTGCCTGGCATACAAGTCAAAATGGCCACCTTTGGAAGTAGTGGCCGTACTGTCTTTCTCCGGGAGCATTTTCGAAAGAAATATCATCAGATTGAAATCATCATCTTCAGCATAACGGCCATATCTGAACACGGCAGAATCAATGGCGATCCTTGAGAACCGGAAGTTGAGCAAGCCCAGCTCCCTAAATAATGGCCTGGCAGACAGTTTATTAACAGCTATTATCGTACTGTCGTGATGATCCTTCAGCCGGATGCCATACAGGGAAATCCCTGAACTAAGGTTGAGCCTAACCCTCCTCTCAGGGAGACGGGTATCCAGATCACTACCAGCAGCAGGTTCAAAATACCCCGAAAGATTACTTTTTTAATACTTTTGCGAACAGCTTTGTCCTCCAAATGAGTAATTATATTTTAGGCATCGAATCTTCCTGCGACGACACCTCCGCAGCGGTCTTGAAAGACACCTTTTTGCTAAGCAACGAGATTGCCAATCAAAAAGTCCACAGTGCATTTGGTGGTGTGGTACCTGAGCTTGCCTCACGCGCACACCAGCAGAATATCATTCCGGTCGTTGATGTTGCCCTGCGTAAAGCAAAGATAGATAAAAATGAACTGGCTGCTATCGCATTTACAAGGGGGCCAGGACTGCTGGGCTCCTTACTGGTAGGCACTTCCTTCGCCAAATCAATGGCAATGGGGCTGGACATCCCCATCATCGAGGTAGATCATCTTAAAGCACATATTTTATCGCACTTCATTGATGATGAAGAGGCTAAGCCTCATCCTGCATTTCCCTATCTATGTCTCACCGTTTCGGGCGGACATACCCAGATCGTCAGGGTTGACAGTCCTTCTGAGATGGCTATCATTGGCGCCACGCTGGATGATGCCGCGGGGGAAGCATTTGACAAAGCTGCCAAGATCATGGGGCTTCCCTATCCCGGAGGTCCGGTCATAGATAAATTGGCAAAATCAGGAAATCCCAATGCATTCCAGTTTCCCGAACCCAAAATACCCGGTCTGAATTATAGTTTCAGCGGACTGAAAACATCATTCCTCTATTTCTTACGGGACCGGCTGAAAGAACAGAACGATTTTATTGAAAGGAATAAGGAAGACCTGTCCGCCTCCCTGCAAGCAACCATAATTCACATACTTCTCGGCAAGTTAAAAAGAGCATCCACGGAGACGGGAATTCAGGAAATCGCGATTGCCGGGGGTGTATCGGCCAATTCAGGCCTGAGGGCTGAACTCCAGGCACTGGCTGGCAAAGAGGGCTGGAATACCTATATTCCCAAATTACAATACAGCACAGATAATGCGGCCATGATCGCTATTGCCGGGTACTTTAAGTACCTGAACGGTGACTATGCCAGGCAGGACCTTGCACCCTATTCCAAGAGCAGCGGTTTTTAAACCTATGGTCCTGATACCTTATCCTTCCCGAAAGCCAGGCTGAAAATGGAACCACTTTTTTGACATTCCAATCTAAAAAGGCGTATCTTAGCCAAAAGTTTTGTCTTATCCATCCTGATTTTTATCGTCCTCACTTTAATGATCAAACGGTAAGGCACAACTGATATTTTAACATTTTTTGTATGAATATTTTCGTAGCAAGGTTGTCTTACGCGACAACAGAAGATCAACTCAGGAAACTTTTTGAGGATTTTGGAACTGTTGAATCTGCCAAAATTATCCAGGACAAAATCGAAGGCAGGTCGAAAGGCTTTGGGTTCGTGGAAATGCCGGACGATGGTGAAGCAAGGCAAGCCATTGAGAATCTGAATGACAAGGAAGTAGATGGCCGCAGGATTGTGGTCAAGGAATCTCAGCCCAGGGAACCCAGACGCGACTATCCCCCGAGAAACAGGTATTAGTACTGAATTTTTCTTTGCGGTCAACTTTTCTTTGCCCCCGCAGAGAACTTTCTCACTTGTGTACCATGTGTTGGCCTTCAATACAGATGGGCTTACATCTGCTATGTCGGGGAATACCTGTATAAACAATGCAACCTGCGAATTGTTATTGATTGACGATGAGCAATGAGAACCTGATAGCTTTTTGGTTCAGAAGAGACCTTAGGTTGGATGACAATCGCGGCCTGTATCATGCCCTCTCGTCAGGAAAACGGGTCCTTGCGGTATTTATTTTCGATACGGACATCCTGGAAGACCTCCCGCAAAATGATCCCCGGGTGAATTTCATCCATGAACAATGCAAAATACTGGATCAAAGTCTGAAAGATGCAGGCGCCTCCCTGCTGATTAAAAAAGGGAAGCCGCTGCAAATCTGGAAGGAAATACTTGATGAATATCCTGTATCGGAAATTTATCTGAATCATGATTATGAACCCTACAGCCGGGATCGTGACGATCAGGTTTCCAGCTTATGTTCCCAAAAAAATATCGGCTTCAGGAGTTTTAAGGATCAGGTCATCTTTGAAAAAGATGAAATCATGAAAGATGATGGAACACCTTATACTGTATTCACTCCATACAGTAAAAAATGGCTCCGGAAATTTCAGCCTTCAGATGCAAAACCCTGTGAACCAGAAATTAACGGCACTGTATTTTTTCAAAAGCATTTTGACTTTCCCTCTCTGGAGACATTGGGGTTGCAATCGAGCGGGATCAATGTCAGACAACCTAACTATTCAGCGATAACTGATTATGATCAATTCAGAAATATTCCGGCTGAAGACAAAGGAACATATCTTGGCATCCACCTGCGTTTCGGCACCGTGAGCATTAGAAAGACAGTCACAAAGGCTGCCAGAGAAAACAAGACATTACTCAGCGAGTTGATCTGGCGTGAATTTTTCATGCAAATTTTGTATCATTTTCCAAGGGTGATTGACACCTCCTTTCGGGAAAAATACGACAAGGTCAAATGGTTGAATGATCCGGATGAATTCGTCAGGTGGAAAAATGGCAATACCGGTTACCCCATGGTAGATGCAGGCATGCGTCAACTGAACGAGACCGGATATATGCACAACAGGGTGCGTATGGTTACTGCGAGCTTTTTATGCAAACACCTGTTGATCGACTGGAGGTGGGGGGAAGCTTATTTTGCAGAAAAATTGCTTGATTATGAACTTTCATCCAATAATGGCAACTGGCAGTGGGCGGCAGGTACGGGATGTGATGCAGCTCCCTACTTCAGGGTGTTCAATCCGGAGTCACAACAAAAGAAATTCGACCCCGAATTCAAATACATTCGCAAATGGGTCAAGGAATTCGAAAAGCCGGAATACCCGGACCCTATGGTAGAACATAAATTTGCGAGAAACAGGGCGCTAAAAACCTATAAGCAGGCACTCGACTAATCCATGAAAATATTACTAACAGGCGCAACCGGTTATATTGGTAAAAGACTGCTGCCGATACTGACAGGAATGGACCACGAAGTAGTCTGTTGTGTCAGGGATCCATCCCGTTTTTCACCTTCTCATAAAGGCAAA
>JARRQC010000142.1:0-6211 GCA_037382165.1 bacterium
TGGTACTGAAGACCAGCATGGTGAATGTTAAGATTATACTATTTTTCATCGTAAAAAATTAAAATTAAATTTTCCAGCTATACCAGTTTTTACACTCTTTCCGGCACTTCATATCCTTCACGGTAATTGCGGGTAAGCATCATATCTGCTTCAGGATCGTTTACGAATGTTTCAGCATGGGGATTAAAGGTCAATACGCGGTTTGTCCTGTAAGCAATGTTCCCCAGGTGAGCCAGCCCGGACGCCAGGTGTGCTGTTTCAACAGGGGCATTCAGGATAGATGGGTCATGTTTGCGCACCGCCTCTATGAAATTGGCAAAGTGCTGATCTGTTCCTCCCAGTCCCCTGTCCATTTCACTTCCCGTATTGTCGCCATCCGAACCGGATTTTCCCGGTTCCCTGTTCTGGCCCAGATAGGTTTTATATGTATCGTATCCATCGACCACCAGGATACCTTTATCCCCCTAGAAAATATTACCTACGGTAACTCCCATTTCAGTATTGGTACACCATGGGCGCACTTCAAATTGAATGATTTTATCCTCTTCCGGGTATTTATATACAGACGTAAGCACCTCGGGCACCTCCTTGCAATCGTCCCACAGGAACTTTCCTCCCATGGAAGTGATCTCTGACGGGAGACCTACGTCCAGTCCCCACATACACAGGTCCGTTTCATGGATACCCTGGTTGCCCACATCTCCATTCCCGTAATCCCAGTGCCAGTGCCAGTTATAATGCACCAGGTTTTCTGTAAAAGGCCGTTTCGGAGCTGGGCCGGTCCAAAGGTCATAGTCCAGTCCGTCGGGAACCGGTGAAAAACCTTTGTCCCCGATATTGGGCCTCCATCGGAAAACCAGTCCGCGCGACATGTACACCCGGCCAATATATCCATCCCGCAACAATCCAATCGCTTCATTCACAGCAGGCGAACTTCTGAGCTGCACGCCATGCTGTACAATGCGGTCATATTTGTGAACCGCCTCCACCATTTTCCGGCCTTCCCAAATATTATGTGAGCCTGGCTTTTCGACGTAGGAATCTTTACCGGCCTGGCATGCCCAGATCACCGCAAGCGAATGCCAGTGGTTGGGGGTGGCAATACCGATCACATCGATATCTTTGTTATCCATGACCCTGCGCAGATCCTGTTCCAGTGCCACCTCCTGGTCATAGCTGTCCTTAAACTCTTTCTGCCTCTTCTTCAGAACGTTCATGTCAGGATCACACAGGGTGGTCACCTGGACATTGTCCTGAACCATAAATCCGGACACATGGCTTTTGCCACGCCCGTTCAGACCAAGCACTGCGGCATTGATCCGGTCATTTGCGCCGAATACGGTTGCCGGTAAAATTGTTGGTGCTACCAAAGCTGCCGATCCCGCAACAGCTGTTTTTTTAACAAATGATCTTCGGGTTTCCATAAACAAATTTGTTTGGTGAGTTAGCTAAAGTTAGGAGTGTATAAGATAAAACTTATATATAGTCAAGGCAAAAAGAATACAGGCACATTTTGTAAATTAGATTTAATAACTTGAATCCGACGGATGGAAGTATTTATAGAAAGTAACATATACAAATCCTGACAATGCAATCGAATCTCTCTATCAAATCTTAGACTCATGAAAGACCATCAAAAAATTGCTGTATGCATCCTGGCATCATTACTGGCCATTTCGGTACTGTCCGCACAGGAGCCTGCCATTATCAAGATCGATTTTGACCGTACCATCGACACCATCGATCCCAACATCTACGGGGCATTCGTTGAACCCATCCGGACAGTGGTATACGGAAGTATTTATGACCCCGAATCACCTTTTGCGGATGAAAATGGCTTCCGTACAGATTTCATTGAACTTGCAAAGCAGTTGAACATTAGAAGTGTGAGATGGCCTGGTGGGAATTATGTTTCCGGATACAACTGGGAAGACGGTATCGGTCCGAAGGATCAACGTCCAGCCACGCTGGATCTGGCGTGGAATCAGGTGGAAAGTAACCAGATGGGAACCGATGAATATGCTCATTTGTGCAGCCTGATAGGTGCCGATAATTTCTTATGCATCAACGCCGGAACCGGCACACTTAATGATGCCCGTCATTGGCTGGAATATTGCAATGTGGAAAAAGGAACATACTATGCTGACCTCAGAAGAAAGAATGGAAACGAAGAGCCCTTCAATGTGAAATATGTAGCTCTTGGAAATGAGATTGACGGTCCATGGCAGATGGGGCAGAAAAGTGCGGAGGATTACTGTAAGTTCGCGCTTGAAGCCGGGAAACTGATTGCTTTTCTGGATAGCGAGATTAAACTTGTTGCTTCCGGGGCTTCCTGGTATGAACCGAATAATTACTGGATCGAATGGAATGATGAGGTGCTGAATCAGATGGCGGGCAAGATCGATTATCTTTCTGTCCACAGATACGCCACCGAGGCACTCCCTGGCGGTCGAAGCAACAATGTTTTCTCCGACAGGATGTCGCTGGGGATGGATATTGATGAAAAGATAGAAACCACACACGCGCTCATCAAAAAGGCCATGGCCAAATCCGGCTCCGACAGACCGGTATATATTTCATTCGATGAGTATTCCCCGGGATGGGGTGGTATGATCTCCTCGCTCCTGCTGGGCCAGCACCTGAATTCGTTTATCAGGCATGCCGACATTGTGAAGATGGCCAACATTACCATGATCACCAACCTGGTCGGTAATGATCCTGAAGGTGATTTCAAAAACTCGATTTTCCTGACTTTTTACCTCTATTCAAACAATGCCCTGGGCACCGCACTTGATGTTTTGGCCCAATGCGATACGTACGATAATGAAATTTTCAAAAGTATCCCGTATCTGGATGTAACGGCGGTCCTGAACGAGGCAGAGAATCAACTGGTGGTGAACGTAGTCAACAGGAATGAAAAAGAAGCTATCGATACCTCCATTGAATTGCAGACAGGAAGCTTTGAGGGTAAGGCGACGGTGCTCCTGATCAATGCCGGTCTCGATGCCAGGAATACAAGAGAAGAACAACCCATTGACATCGTCTCAGGTGAAATTTCTTTTAAGAACCACACGATCAATCATTCGTTTCCGGCACATTCCTTTACACAGATGATCATTCCGCTCTCAGACATTTAAAAAAATTGATGCGTGCTGTTTATCAATGATCCGGCGGATCTATTTAGGAGATAGCTTATTATTCCCAGCCAAGCTCAAATTGGTAGTACCATTCTTCGTGCCTGATCACCAGGGGACTCTCTGAATAGACAAAGGTATAACCCGGGAAGGGGGTCGTCAAAGGGGGTACTTCTTCCGCCTCTTCAGACCATGGACCTGTCAGTTGATCTGCCATCCGAGCACGGATGGTATGGACACGGGTTGCCGGGTTTATACCTTTTTCCGGTGAGGCGTAGTAGGCGATCCACTTTCCGGAGTTTTCCCGGTCATCCTGAATACAGACATCCCTCCCCATGGGATATATTGCCGTATCTCCGTATGGTTCAAAATCAATTCCGTTGCTGCTCACCAACAGATGGGCCCCGCGGCTGTTATAGAAAAGGTAATGGATGTCTTTATCTATCAAATGAAACGGTGCCTGGAGCCTTCCCTCGGCATGGTTCAATTCAGGCTGGGATGAAAGAAATATGCCTTCAGGTAAAAATAAGAAATCATAAAGTGCCTGTCAAAAATGGAAATAATCAACTAATTGCTTGACACATACATCTTCATTGGAGTAACTTGTTGCATACACCTTTAACTCATTAATTGTGAACCGCATTGTCAAACACATTCTCTTCATATTACTTGCGAGTGTTGCACTGGCGATAATCATTCATCTTTTCAGTAACAATTATGGATACCGGCAACGCTCTTTTGGTATCTTTTTTGTTAACATCCTGGCAATGATGACTGTTCCACTTGTGATTGGTGGAATACCTACCCTGATCATCTATATAAGCAAGAAAAAGATATGGGATAACTTCTACACCATCATTTGGGTAATCTGGATAATTTTTGGGGCATTGCTCTCCCTACAATCAATTTTTGGGGGGTCTTAATGGTAGACCGCCCCAGGTCAATTGAAATTTATGAGTGGCGAAAGACTCAGTTTAATTTCGGATCTGACTTCTCTTTAACCTGTTGCTTTGCCTTTTGAATGGCAATCAGAATCATAAGGTCCTGATGGTGTCGCACATCACCATCCAGCATCATGTCATTTAAGATTTCAATGGCCGTTCGTCTTACATTTTCCGGCAATTGTCTCATTGTCTCCGGATAAATCGCTTCAGAATAGAGCATGTTAGTACATTCGTTTTTTAATCCTGTAAGCACTTAAAGGATGCCAGGCTTATTGACAGGCACAAAAGCAAGGCTGTTTTCCGGGGTTTGCTTTCGTATTATACGGAAATCTATCATCTAATGTTCCAGAAAGTTACAAGGCAATGAACTGTAATATTTGTCCGATATTAACTCGTAACGAAGTTCAAGTTGAAATTATGCGGGGCATCATTTAACTTTATGAATCAAGTTGTCGGGATATGCTGAAGTCAAACAGTGATGGTAAGCAATTCAGCGGCAGTTAATAATCTATTGAAAATCAAGATAGCAGAGGAATAGAGGGTTATGAAAAAAGTCCAACAGAGGATATTTCTTGCATTCACATGCTGTATCTTTCTCTTTATCACCAGCTGCACCATGAAAAACACAGAAATTGTAAAAATCAATGTGAATACCTCCGAAGAGATGTATCAAATGAAGGGGGGAATGGGGGCATCATGGCACGTCATCAGGGATGTTTTCCCTCTGAACAACGAAAAATACAAGATCCAGGTCAGGGAAGTGGCGCCCCTGGGAAGCGCACATGGCGGCAATCCACCGCTATCGAAAACCGGGGCATGGGAGCAGATTAAAAACCATGCCAGCTGGCTCGGTATGAATTTTATCCGGCTGGAAATTCTGCAGAGATCCTACCTTCCCGAACGGGGCCGATATGATTGGGACAGTGAGGAAATGCTGGCCCTGTACACGATTCTTGACTGGGCAGAGGAAAACGGTGTCGATATCTTCCTGCAGCAAATGGCCATAAACGTGGAATGGAATGCCTACCCAGGCATCCACCCGCTGATCAGTGCCCCAAAAGACCTGGATGCTTATGCAGAGGCGATTGCCACCCTGCTTGAATTTCTGACCATTGAAAAAGGATACAGCTGCATCAAATACTTCTGCATGACCAACGAGCCTCCTGGCGGGACCTGGGGATACTGGTGGGAATACGGCGAAAATGAAGGAAAAATTGAAGATGCCTGGGCCAGGTTGAAAAAGGAATTTGATCAGCGTGGAATTACCATTCCCATTTCAGGTCCCGACTGGACCGACCTTCCTCCTTTTAATGAGGAGCGGCTTACTTTTGCCAAATATTTCGGAGCCATTGATATTCATTCTTACCAGGGAGTATCGGCCGAAGGAGAAGAAACTCTTCGCCAGTGGGCCAATTGGGCCCACAAACAGGGAAAACCCTTTTTTCTCACTGAATATGGAAACATGAGCCTCGGCTGGGGAACAAACGATCCGAATCAGAAATCCTTCGAAGCCGCCCTTTCAAATGCCAGCGATGTGATGCGCGGAATGCGGGCTGGGGTAGATGCCTTTAACCGGTGGAGTTTTACCAATCGTGGCGATTTGGACGGGCAATGGCAATTGATCGCAACTTTTGACCGGGCAAAAAAGAGATACCGCAACGAGGTGATGCCTGAGCCAGAAGCCTATTACGGTTTTGGTATTATCTCGCGATTTTTATCCAAGTACTCCTCCGTCCTGAAAACAGAGGTTCCGGCACCCGACAGTGTGCTGATGTGTAATGCCCTGAAAAGTCCCGGCGGCGTTTTATCCGTGTTTCTTTTGAATAAATCCGGAAAACCAATCCATGTCGAAGTCAGATTTTCCGGTAACATTCCCGGGGAAATGCATTTATACCAGGTAAGCAAAGAAATCATTCATACCCCTGGATTTGAACTGAACAAGGTAAAAAGCTACGGGGAAGGCGAGCACTGTGCTCTCCTCCTTCCTCCCAGAAGTATCAGTGTGATCACCCAGCACTCCCTGGACAACAGGGACAAAGGCATCGTATTCTAACCTGCCGGGAAAACTTGGTAAGTTCCTTGCATCGATGATCATCGCTTCCGGTATTCAGCGGGGATCACATGGACGATGGC
>JARRQC010000143.1:0-6200 GCA_037382165.1 bacterium
CCATAAAGATCAGGTTCAGTCCGAGCATTTCACCTGCCATGGCGGTGCATGCGGCGATATCCTTTTTATCCGATGGGATGGGAAAGGAATTGCTCATGTAAGTCACGGCAGTGGGTTGTCCGCTGTCGATAAGCATATAGCCCGTAGGTATGGTTTCCAGCCCTGCCAGTTTAATGTAGGGTGCGGCCAGCACATGCATCCCGATCAGCATATCCGGGTTCCGGCCCGAGATGAGCGAGAGGAAAAGCATGGCGTCGGCGTTCCTGGCAATCTGATAGGTATTGCCGGGGAATAATATAACGGGAATCTCCGTATGCTCTTTTAATGTCTTGACGCAATGGAAAAGACTATCGCTCGTCAGCAGGCTTCCACCGACAAACAACAGGTCAACCCTAGCCTTTTGCGCATGCTGTGCGGTTGTTTGCAGTTGCTTTTGTGATAATTTATCCGGATCAACAAGTACGGCCAGCTGTTTTTTGGGCTGATGGAAAAGGGCTCGGACATTCATAGATGGAAAGGACCTGTTTGGACTAAACGCTTATTGCATTGATGATTGGTTTTTGGTTGACCTGAAGCACTATTTAAAAACTTTCCTGAGCAGGTCGCCGACGGCTTTCCCCCCTTTATCATCAACATATTTGACCAGGAGCGGGGTAAACATGCCCACCATTTCCTGGCTTAAACCCAGTTTTTCGAAAGCCTTTGTGACGGCAGGCATTCCCGTGAGAGTCTGGGTCGCTTTTCCCAGCATGCCAGTATTACCGCCACCTCCCAGATCGGGGATCGCACCGAGGTATCCCGCCATATCCGGCACAGCTTCCGTAACCTTGTCAAAATCCCCGGATGACAGGCTCTCCTTCGCATATTTGAAAAGGGCGCCTGCACCTCCTTTTGCCTGATCATCTGTAATTTTCAATTCATCGGTCAGCAGGCTGATCAGTTCATCACCTTCTGCCAGGGCAGTTTTAGCTTCTGCAAATACAAGGACAAAAGCTAACATCAGTAAAAAAGTTCTCATGATTATGATATTTTATGGTGAGCTAAGTTAAGCAAATCAATCAGAAGATGGCTGCCGCGATTTTTTGAACATTGTCAGATTTTCCCATGGTGTAAAAATGAAGTACGGGTACGCCAAATTCCATCAGCTCCCGGGCCTGGGTAGTGCACCATTCGACACCCAGTTCCCGAACCTCCTGATTTGTTTTGCATTTCAGCATTTGCTTGACAAGTTCCGCCGGGATATCCACATTGAAGGTCTTGGGAATGGACACGATCTGTTCCCTGGTGGAAATAGGTTTCAGGCCAGGTATGATCGGCACGGTAATGCCCTCTTTACGACATTGCCTGACAAAGTCGAAATACTTCTGGTTATCATAAAACATTTGGGTTACAACATAGTGGGCGCCCGAGTTGATTTTCTGTTTCAGGAAATGAATATCACTGTCCATATTGGGTGACTCTTCATGTTTCTCGGGATAGCCTGCCACACCAATACAGAAATTCATCGACCGTGTATTGAGCAACTCTTCATCGAGGTAGATTCCCTTGTTCAATTTGTCAATTTGCTGCACCAGATCGAGGGCATATTGATTTCCTTCAGGTTCAGGAATGAATCGCTTCATGCCGGCCTGAGGGTCGCCCCGGACAACAAGGACATCATTGATGCCCAGGAACTGGAGATCAATCAGGGCGTTCTCCGTTTCTTCGCGGGTAAAGCCACCACAGATAATGTGGGGGACAACATTCACACCATAACGGTATTTGATAGCGGCCGAAATTCCAACGGTGCCCGGTCTTTTCCTTACCGTATGCTTTTTGATCAGTCCATTCGAAAGGTTTTCATACACCACTTCCTCCTGGTGGTAGGTGATATTGATAAAGGAAGGCTTGAACTCCATCAGGGGGTCTATGGCTTTTTCAGTAGACTCGAAATCCTGTCCTTTTAACGGGGGAAGTAGCTCAAAAGAAAAAAGGGTGCTTTTGGCTTCGTTTATATGATCGATGACGTTTTTATCCATGTTGTTTTTCTTCGGGCAAAATCTTGATTAAACTAATTTAGGTGCTGATTAATCTGCCATATTGTTCGGCAGCAATTTTTGGAGCCGCTCCGGATCCGTCTTTATTCTTTTGCCGTAATCTTCCAGCTGGTCCGGCAGAAGTTTCCCGACATTGAAATACTGTGCATCCGGATGTGCAAAGTAATACCCGCTGACAGAAGCAGCCGGGTACATGGCAAAATTCTCCGTTAGCTTTACACCGATTTGTTCTTCAACATCCATCAGGTCGAAAAGTTTTTGTTTTTCCGAATGATCGGGGCAGGCAGGATAACCCGGGGCGGGTCTGATCCCGCGATACTGTTCACGTAAAATGTCCTGCATGGTGAGATTTTCTTGCTCTGCATAAGCCCAGGCCTCTTTCCTGATGTGTTCATGAAGCCATTCGGCAAAGGCTTCCGCCAGTCTGTCGGCAAGGATCTTCAACATGATGGCACTGTAATCATCATGCTGAGATTCGAATTTCTCAATTTGTTTTTCTATCCCTATTCCTGCGGTCACCACAAAGAGTCCCAGGTAATCTTTTCTTCCTGAATCTATCGGAGCGATAAAATCGGACAGACTTAGATTTGGGATACCCTCATCTTTCTTCTCCTGGTTGCGAAGAAATTCCATAGACAGGCTATTCCCATCCGGGTTGGTGACAATAACGGTCTCATCCCTGGCATGGGCTTCGAGAATACCATACGCAGCTTTGGCCGTCAGCCATTTTTCAGCCATGATCTGATCCAGCATGCTGTTGGCATCATCAAAAAGTTTCCTTGCTTCCTCTCCTTTCACGGGATCATTGAATATCGAAGGATATTTACCGTTGAGTTTCCAGGCGTGAAAAAAGAAGGTCCAGTCGATATAATCACGAAGCTTCTCCAGTGGGAAATCCCGGAGGTATTGTATACCTGTCTGTGCAGGTTCGTTGATCACCGCCTTTTGCCATTCGGGAGAAAATCTGTTTCGCCGGGCTTCTTGCAGGCTGATGTAGTTTTTTTCTTTTCTTTTTCCCTGGTGTTTTTCGCGCAGTGAACCATACTTTTCATGTACCGTTTTTATATAAGCCTCTTTCTCATGCCCCATCAATTTCGCGGTTACGCCGGTTACTTTGCTGGCATCCCGCACGTGGATTACAGGATGTTTATAATTGGGTTCGATTTTTACAGCCGTATGGATTTCGGAAGTAGTTGCGCCTCCGATCAGAAGCGGAATATTCATTTTTTTGCGTTGCATTTCGCGCGCTACGTGGACCATTTCATCGAGTGACGGGGTAATCAGTCCACTCAATCCCAGGATGTCTGCCTTTTCTCTTTCAACGGTTTCGAGGATCTTCTCCGCGGGTACCATAACACCCAGGTCGATGACCTCATAATTGTTGCAGGCAAGCACCACCCCGACGATATTTTTTCCAATGTCGTGGACGTCGCCTTTTACCGTTGCCAAAACAATTTTCCCCGCATTGTTGTGGCCCTCCACTTTCTCGGCCTCGATGTAAGGCAGCAGGTAGGATACCGCCTTTTTCATTACCCGGGCGCTTTTGACCACCTGTGGGAGGAACATTTTGCCGGATCCGAAAAGATCTCCTACCACATTCATCCCATCCATCAGGGGTTGTTCGATCACCTGGAGGGCTTTGGGCAATTTTTGCCTGGCTTCCTCCACATCTTTTTCAATATAGTCCGTTATTCCTTTTACAAGGGCATGAGACAACCTTTGTTCCACCGGCCAGTCACGCCATTCCTCTTTCTTATGCTCCTGAACCTCTCCCTGTTCCCTGACCTTGTCCGCAAAAGCGAGCAACCGTTCCGTTGCATCCCTGCGCCGGTTCAGGACCACATCTTCAACCAGCATTTTGAGATCTTCCGGTATTTCGTCGTAAATCTGGAGCATGCCCGGATTGACAATCCCCATGTCCATTCCGGCCTTGATGGCATGGAAGAGAAATACGGAATGAATGGCTTCACGCACGATATCGTTACCCCTGAAGGAGAAAGAAAGATTGCTTACCCCTCCGCTGACTTTCGCAAATGGCAGGTTTTCTTTAATCCAGCCAGTTGCTTTGATAAAGTCAACCGCGTAATTGTTGTGTTCCGGAATACCGGTGGCAATCGCAAGGATGTTGGGGTCGAAAATAATTTCTTCCGGGGGGAATCCTACCTGGTCGACCAGGATGCGATAAGCGCGTTCGCAGATTTCAATCTTTCTTTCAAAGGATGCCGCCTGCCCTTTTTCATCAAAGGCCATCACGATAAGTGACGCGCCGTAATTTCGAATTTTTCTCGCCTGTTCAATAAACTCTTCTTCGCCATTCTTCAGGCTTATCGAGTTGACGATAGCTTTCCCCTGCACGCATTTCAACCCGGCTTCAATCACTTCCCATTTAGAGGAGTCGATCATGATGGGCAGTCGTGCGATATCGGGCTCTGAAGCAACCATATTCAGGAATTTTACCATTTCCTTTTCAGCGTCCAGCATGCCGTCATCAAGATTGACATCGAGCACCTGAGCTCCGCCTTCAACCTGGTGACGGGCGACACTCAGTGCTTCTTCGTAACTGCCTTCCCGGATCAATCGTGCAAATTTCCTTGAGCCGCTAACATTTGTCCGTTCTCCGATGTTAATGAAATTCTTCTCCTTTTCTATTTTCAGGGGTTCCAGTCCGCTGATCTTCGTCACATGTTTTTTACGGGGAACTTTCCTCAGTTCACCCTTTTCAGCCAACCGTGCGATTTCCCGGATATGATCGGGTGTGGTACCGCAACATCCCCCGACAATATTTACAAACCCATGGCTCACAAAATCATGGATGTGATGCCCCATCTGTTCCGGGGTTTCATCGTATTCCCCAAATTGATTGGGGAGTCCTGCATTGGGATATACACTGACAGGGAAAGGAGCAAGTGAAGAAAGTTCTTCAAGGTAAGGTCTGATCTGTTCAGCACCCAGTGAGCAGTTTAATCCGATACTTAGCAAGTCAAGATGGGAAACGGAAGTGAAGAATGCCTCCAGTGTCTGTCCGGAAAGGGTCCGGCCACTCGCATCGGTAATGGTACCGGATACCATGACCGGTATTTTCCTGCCAAGTTGTTTCATCAGGTCATTGATGGCGAAGAGGGCTGCCTTGGCATTCAGCGTATCAAAAATGGTTTCCACCAGCAGGAGATCTGCACCACCCTCGACCAACGCCTGTGCCTGTTCATAATAATCATCACGCAGCCTGTCAAAAGTGATATTCCTGAAACCGGGATCCGTAACTTCGGGTGACATTGAAGCCGTTTTGTTCGTTGGTCCCATCGCTCCTGCAACATAACGGGGTTTCGCCGGATCCAGCGCGGTATACTTATCTGCGGCCTCCCGGGCAATTTGGGCTGCGCGGAGGTTGATCTCATGTACATGATCTTCCAGGCCGTAATCGCTCTGTGAGATACGTGTCCCATTGAAGGTATTGGTTTCGATGATGTCGGCGCCGGCTTCCAGGTAGGCTTCGTGGATCTCCCGGATAATATCGGGACGGGTGATATTCAGCAGATCATTATTGCCTTGGAGCAATTGACTGACCGTTTTGAAGGGATCCCCGCGATAGTCCTCCTCCCGGAGTTTATACCGTTGGATCATCGTACCCATCGCCCCGTCCAGGACAAGTATACGTGATTCCAGTTGCTGTCTTATATCAGGTGTCATGCGCTTTATTTCTTTTCTTTATCATTATGTGCAGACAGATCTAATTCTAGCTATCAAATACCAGATGGCAACATGGATCGCTCCAGGATATGGCCGGTCCGTCTTGCCGGATTCCGGGAGAAAAATCGCATCACTGTGATCATCAACTCCATATGTGATGACATAGCAGGTTTCCAAATGGTAAATTTTGACATCGAATTTAATTTTCTTCAATTTATCATTTCCGTACATTCATACGGTTAGGTATTGGCACCATTTTCCACTAGTGGATGGACTGGTTGCCAGGGCTTCGCAGAGCCTAATCTCTCCACCCTTCTTTATAAATCAAAAGGCCCAGGAATGGGATTTGAATTATGCGGCAAATGTAATGGATTTTTTAAAACCCACGTAAAAGGGAATTTCAGCCCGATTGACAACGACCGCTGCTGCAGCATGATCCTGTGTAGAAAATATATTACAGCTTGCCCACCTTACATC
>JARRQC010000144.1:0-6178 GCA_037382165.1 bacterium
CCTCCGTCAAAAGTAGAGTTAAAAATAAGCGCATATTGGATGAAAAAAGAATTAGAGATAATATGTCCTAGCGGTGAGAAGGCGATTATCGCTGGGAAATCTCGGGTTAAATGGCATAAGATATGTAACTTGCATTCAATCAGCGAGCTTCGTGGTTGTTAATTGGTTGCTATAGCTGGTCGTGAATGACGGGTGTATTTCTATGCCCGGTGAGGGGCATGTATTTCTTTTCGATTGTCGTTAGTAAACTATCCGAGACGAGAGTTTATATTTGTATGGATGGAGATAATTATATGGATTGGTCTTTCACAAAGCCTTTTCGCGGGTTTCATTATTGCAAGTAAGAAAAAGAAAGCAATATCTGATATGATATTGTCTGTGTGGCTTTTATTGTTAGGAGTATCTTTTCTGATTCATGGTATTAGCAATCAATTATTCGATAAACCCTTACCATCCAACTCCTTTCTCTTATTCAACCCTGCATTTTATTTATATATAAAATCACTGACCGACCGGGATTTTAAAATAAAATGGATTCAGCTTCTACACATGTTTCCCTTTATTCTTTTTCAGACGCTGGTTCATTTTAAGAAGTTCCAGCTTTCTTATTCACCTTCAGATTTTAGCGGGGATGAGCTTCCATTTACCTTGATATATGGGGCAGCAGCCATTTTGTCCTGGCTGGTCTATAATTCGATCAGCCTGCTTTTAGTACACAGGCACAGAAAGAGCCTGAAGAATGAATTTTCCACCATCGAGGACAATGAGAAAATAGCATGGATCCTTTTCGTTGCCATTTTCTATGCAAGTTTTTGCACTTTCATGGCCGCGTTTGGTTTGTACACCTTGATGTCAGGGTCCGGGCCTTATATGCTCCAGGGCATCACCTTTGGAGTTTTTCTTTTCATGGTATACGTCTTGGGATATTATGGTTTAAAACAAGAAGGAATCTTCAGGAATCAGCCCATACGCGAAACGGTAAAATATGAAAACTCTGTATTAACACCTGCAAAGAAATCTGAGATTAAAAAGAGAATCATTCAGATCTTTGAGAATAACCAGGCCTATTTAAATCCGGATTTTTGTCTGGATATGTTAGCAGGGCAGTCAGGTTATCCAAAGCATCAGATCACGGAAGTGTTAAGTACTGAATTGGAGCAAAACTTTTTCCAGCTTGTCAATTCTTACAGGGTCGAAGAAGTTAAGAAACACCTGAGAAAAAAGAATGATCAGTATTCCATAGAAGCCATCGGCTATGAATGCGGGTTCAACAGTAAATCCTCTTTTTATACCGTGTTTAAAAGAAATACCGGAAAAACACCAAGCCAGTTTCGAGACTCCATAGTATAAAACTTGTGGTTCAGCTTTCGTAACAAGGACCTTTTCCCCGTCTCGTTTATTTTCATTTGCAAAGTATACTAATTCAATTTTAAACAATGAAATATGCTATTCTGGCCATGCTGGTTTTGATTCCTGCTGCTATGATCGGACAAGGATTGTATGAAAGTGCATCCGCTGAAGAGCAAAAGCAAAGCGAAGGGATCAACCTCGACATATCAGGTTATGGAAGAGGTTCAGCCTATCTTGGATTTGAGAATTATGACATTTCGTCCGTTTTTGGGGAATTTGCATTCCAGGGGAAAGTAAATATGAATTCTGCTTTTATGTTTGCTGATATCAGGTTCAGGGGGGGAGTTCGCTTTGATGAACCCTCACATGAATTTCAATTGAAGGAAATGTATGCCGGATTCTCCGGAGATAGGTTTGATGCCTTGCTGGGCAACCAAATAGTAAATTGGGGTCGTGCAGATGGGTTTAATCCCACAAACTGCATTACGCCGTCTGATTATTTTTTCTTATCGGGAGAGCCTGATGATCAAAAATTGTCAAACTTCATGTTACGTTTGAAAGTTCGATTTTCCAGCCAGATAGAGCTCGATTTAATTGGCATTCCGGTATACAGACCTTCCATATATCAATATGAGCTGTTTGATCTGGGTGAAACAGTGAGTTTTGCAGATATGATATTACCGGAACAATCCTTTGGAAATTCCAGTTTGGCAGCCCGTTTAAATTTCGAATTTCCTGAAGCAGGTTTTTCATTGGCATGGTTCAGGGGTTATAATCCCGATTACAGTATTGATGTTCAGAATATTGACTTCTCAACAGGAATTCCTGAAATAACGAATGTGGCCCGGCCTTATTTTAAGAATATGATCGGTGGCGATATTACGCTACCCCTGAGATCCTGGATATTTCGGGGAGAGTTCGCGCATAATATTACAAATGATTACAAAGAACATATGTATATCCCCAATCCGGATTTACATTATGTAGTTGGCCTGGAGCATAGTTTTCGCGGATTAAATACCATCCTGCAATATATTGGGCGATATACATTTGATTTCACCGAGCTGGAAGAGCCGGTATCGGCAGATCCTGACGATCCATTAGCCCAGGTTGAATATGCCGAAGATCTGATACTGTATAAAGCGGAGCTTTTTGCCCGAAAATCTTTTTACCAGCAGAAGGAAACTAACCATGCCCTGGCTTTAACAGTAAGTAAAGCCTTTGCTTATGATACCTGGAATATGGAGCTTACAGGCTTATACAATGTCACTTCGGACGAGTATATGCTCAGGCCAAAAATCAGCTGGAATATTTCTGATGCATTAACTGCAAGCGCCGGATGTACCTATATGACAGGACCTGATGAAGAACTGTTTTCTTATGCGGGTCCGGTTCTGAATGGCGCATTCCTGGAATTAAAGGTGAATTTCTAAGATAAGGTGTACAGTATAATGAGAGATCTATTCATCATAAAACACAGATGGTTAGTAATAATTGCTACCCTTTTAGTAGTAGGCATCGCGGTATTTCCCCTGTTTAATTCTCACATTAATCCCGATATTGAATCCTACCTGCCGGAAACAATGCCGGCCAGGATGAGCGAAGAAAAAATCCAGGAGATCTTCGGTGAATCTGATCCCATCATAATTCTTTTCGAAACAGAGGATGTCCTCAATGATTCGACGCTGAAACGGATTCGTTCCCTTAGTAAAGGATTTAACCGGATGAAGGAATTCGATATGGTCATGTCCTTATTCGATGCCAAGAATATCAAGGGTGAATATGGATCAATGATTGTTGAGCCTGTGATTAAGCGAATTCCCAATACGGATAAACGAAGAGAAAGCCTCAGGGAGGAAATTATAGCCAATGAGCAGGTGTTTAAATTGCTCGTTTCAGAAGACTTCCGCTATACGATTATCATTCTGAATTCGAAGGGTGATTTTCCCGATGAAGTATTAATGGAAGCGGTTAATGGCTCGCTTGAGGAGTTTCCCGGAGATGAAAAAGTTACCATTTTTGGACATCCCTATTCCAGGTATGAAGTGAATAATGCGGTGGCCAGAGATTTTATGATCTTAATGCCGCTGGGCTTGGTGTTAATGTTTGTTTTCCTGATCATTTCGTTCCGACAAAAGAGAGGTGCTTTTTTGCCCTTCCTGGTTGTTATCTTTTCCATTGTTATTGCCATGGCCATGATTCCCTTGCTGGGCTGGGAGATTAGTGTTATAGGAATACTGGTGCCCATCATGCTGATTGCAATTGCCAACGACTACGGGATCCATTTTATAGCATATTATCAGGAACTAAATACTGCACATCCTGATATGCCGGTGAAGCAGATTGTCACAGAAGCTATCCGGTATCTGAAAAAACCCATCATCATGACTGGCCTGACAACCATTGTCGGAGTTGGCGGATTGTTGGCTCATATCATGCTGCCTGCAAGGCAGATGGGTGTAGCGGCGGGTATAGGTATCGCCTTTGCTGTACTCTTAAGCCTTGTTTTTATTCCGGCAGTTCTCGTCATGCTAAAAAATGGAAAGATTCCGGAAAGTTCAAGCGGGAAAGGCAATACCTTAATGGACAGGATCCTTTCTTCCATAGCACGTTATACCACAACAAAACCTCGCTTGGTCATTTATTTTTTTGCTACGTTTCTGATAATTGTAGTTTTTGGCCTAAGCAGGTTTCAGCTGGCTGCCGATAGTAGCGGGCTTTTTTCTAAACACCATCCCTACAACCATACTCTTTCCATTTTGAATCAGGAGTTTGGAGGAACAAAAAGTCTCAGGGTAGTATTTGAGGGGGATATTAAAGATCCCGCGATTTTAAACCGGATGGATTATTATGAAAAAGAAATTAAAAAATTGCCTGAAGTTGGCAATGTTACTTCCATAGCCAGCATTATCAAAATTATGAGCAAGGCTATCAATGATCCTGGTGACTCATTGTACAACAGGATCCCATATACCCGGGAGGGTGTGGCACAATATCTTATGCTGTATTCAATGAGCGGAGATCCGGAGGATTTTGAAGACTTTGTAGATTTTGATTATACGAAGGCCCTGCTTTCCGTACAGTACCAGGCGGATAATATGAAAACACTGCGGAAAATTGAGAATACGGTATTGTCCCTGATCGCGGCTGATGCAAATGTTACCATGGTAGGTGGTTACAGCCTGGTTGAAAAAGATTTGAACCAGGCAGTGGCTGACGGACAGGTTAATTCCCTGCTTTTTGCCTTTATCGCTATTGGCATCGTACTTTGCATCATTTTCCGGAGTATATATGCTGGCATTTTGGGAAGCTTACCCTTGTTATTTACGATAATTTCCCTGTTTGGCCTGATGGGGTGGCTTGGAATTGAACTCAATATAGCTACAGCCCTTCTGTCTTCTATCGCAATCGGACTTGGTGTTGATTATTCCATTCATCTGTTCTGGAGACTGAAAACCGAAATGAAAAGTGGCAGCAAATCTGAGGAAGCTATTACCGTAAGCCTGAGGACAGTTGGCCGGGGCATAACGATCAATGCCTTTTCTGTGATCACAGGTTTTTCTGTTTTGTTTTTATCTGCATTTCCATACATCCGCTCCTTTGCCTTTCTAATAATCACATCCATAGCACTCTGTTTGCTGGCTACCCTAGTTTTAGTTCCGGCAATCTGTATGCTCTCAACACCGAAGTTTTTAAAAAAGTAAACAAAGCATATGACAACGTATAGTACAATGAAAAACAGTGTAAAAATCACCTTGATTATTTCTCTTGCCGTATTATCCAGTAACAATATGATTGGGCAATCCGCGCGTGAAATAGCTGATAAAGCAGCAAATGCCATTGATTTTCCATCCATGGAAATGACATCGACATTGAAGATTTATGATAACAAAGGCCGCGAAAGAGTCAGACAATTAGTAACAGCTTCCAAAAAGTTTAACGGCATTACGAAAACGATGATAAAATTTACAGCTCCTGCCGATGTGAAAGGCACAACCATGCTTGTTTTCGATAATGCGGAAAGCGATGATGACATGTGGATTTATATGCCGGCCTTAAGGAAATCACGCCGGATTGTGAGCAGCGAAAAAAGTAAAAGCTTTATGGGTTCAGAATTTACAAATGCTGATATGAGCAGGCCAATCCTGGATGATTTTGTTTACGAAATACTGCGAGAGGAAACAATAGACGGCATAAGCTGCTGGCTTTTAGAAGCAAGATGTAAGGATGAAGATGTTGAAGATAAAAATGGTTATTTGCGACGAGTGTCCTGGATAGAAAAGGGAACTTATCTTACCCACAAAGTTGCATATTACGACCTTGACAATGAGCTCTATAAAGTGCAGTATACCAGGGATTTCAGAAAGCAATCCAGTGGTGGTTATTTCGCATTCTTTATGGAGAAAGAAAATGTACAAAATGGCAGAAAATCAATCATGGCCATCGACAAATTCCAGGAAGGAAGCTCCATGTCGGAAAGTGCATTTTCACCCAATCAACTTGGTAAGTAATAGATAAGGATACAGGTTCCCAGGGAGGAGCCAGCCTGTGGCGAGGGGTAAGTGTTGCCAGGGTTCGATTCCAGCTCACAGGCAGTAAAACAAAAAAGGGAAGCTGAATGGCTTCCCTTAGTTGTAATGCAGTCCGTAGGGGAATCGAACCCCTGTTACCAGGATGAAAACCTGGCGTCCTAACCCCTAGACGAACGGACCGTATTAATTAGAACTTGGTAATTATTTTACCGGAGTGCAAAAATAGAAGCAAAATTCTTTTTTACCAAGAAAAAAATATAAAAAATTATCTAACAGTTCTTGGACCTGTTTTCCAG
>JARRQC010000145.1:0-6175 GCA_037382165.1 bacterium
GCACAAGGAAGCCAAATTACTTAACAAGGCATCCGGCGAATACGGCCAGCTGTTGCGTAAACATTTCGGCAATCTTGTCTTTGGACCGGAATACCCGATGGTATCCAGGATCAGAAACTATTATATCAAACAGATCCTGATCAAACAACCGAGGACGGCCAAAATGGCGGATGTCAAGCATATTATCCTGTCAGTCGATGAAGAATTTCGCAAAATAGCAAAATATAAAGCCATCCGGGTACTCTTTGATGTGGACCCGCAATAGCATATTTACCATATGAAACTTCTGGCCTTTCGGATAGGTTTTACCAACGTTTATCTTCTTCAGGAAGGAAAACGCTGTATGATCACGGATACCGGCAGTAGAGGCCATGCGGAAAAGATTGTAAAAGCAATCACAGCAAGGGGATTAAAGATAGAGAATGTAAGCTGTATTTTTCTTACCCACAGCCACTTCGATCATGCAGGAAGTGCTGCTGAATTACAAACCATCACCCGTGCCAAAGTTATCATTCATCATCTGGAAGCCGGTCACCTTGCCAGGGGATTCACACCCATACCGAAAGGGACAAATGCGCTATTCAGGTTTATCTCAAAAATGGGTAAAAGTCCGAATATAGAAAAGAAAATAGGATCCTACAAGCCGCTCAAGGCAGATATTATCATTGACGGGGAGATCTCGTTGGCTCCGTTTGGTTTTGATGTCACTATTATGCCCACACCCGGACATACAA
Source organism: bacterium (assembly GCA_037382165.1). GTDB lineage: Bacteria > Bacteroidota > Bacteroidia > Bacteroidales > F082 > JAADID01. Next base: position 735 of record JARRQC010000145.1, read on the forward strand.
GTGGTTCCTGCAGCCTGGTCGGTGACAGATTTGCCCTTATCGGGGATACAATGTTTAATTTCAGTGGTAAATACTATCCGGTTTTTGCCAACGATGAGACTGCTTTAAGGGAAAGCTGGTCCAAGCTTTTGAAACTTGATGTGGACTGGTTTTATCCGGCACATGGAAAAAGAATCCGTAAGGATAAATTGCTTTCAGAAGCGAAACGGATAGGTATTTTATAAATAGAAAAGGGAGGCATATACGTTTATACCTCCCCCTTGTTACTTGAATTTCCTGAACTTAATTGCTCAGGCTTTTCGCTACTGATTCCGCCACAACATTATCAACAAGAATACGCCCGCAGTATTCGCATACGATAATCTTCTTATGCATCTTGATATCCATCTGGTGCTGAGGCGGGATTTTGTTGAAACAGCCCCCGCATGCATCCCTTTCCACCTGGACAACGGCCAGTCCGTTCCTGGCATTTTGCCGGATCCTTTTATAAGCTGTCAGCAAGCGATCTTCAATATACTTTTCGTTCTTCTTGGATTTATCAGCCAGATCGTTTTCTTCTTTTTCCGTTTCGGCAATAATATCCGTCAGTTCATTCTTCTTGGCTTCCAAATCCGCGCTTCTTTCCTTCAGGCGTTCATCCGCCTCAGTGATGTCAGCCTCTAAGTTCTCGATCTTAAATTTCATTTCCTTGATTTTCTTCTCCGCCAGTTGGATCTCAAGATTTTGAAATTCAATTTCTTTTGACAGCGAATCATATTCACGGTTATTCCTTACGTTCATTTGCTGCTCTTCATATTTTTTTATCTGTGCGAGGCTTGTTTTAACAGCATTTTCACGTTCGGCAATACTATTCTGCAGGTTATCGATCTCCTGCCTGTAGTTTGACACCCTGGTTTCGAGACCGGCAATCTCATCTTCAAGGTCCTGCACTTCCAGGGGCAATTCACCTCTGACGATCTTGATCTTGTCGATTTCCGAATCTATCTGCTGAAGGCTGTAGAGCGCAATAAGTTTCTGTTCTACACTTACATCTTCGGTCTCCGTATTCTTTTTTGCCATTTTATGCTTTATTAATCAGTTTATAACACTTTCACAGGATTCGTATTGACTTCCGAAATTTGGAGTGCAAAAGTAGGAAATTTTTTCTTCAATATATCATGGATGAGGGCTTTAGTAAATTGCTCCGTTTCATAGTGCCCGGCATCCGCTACGATCATTTTTCCGGCAAATTCAAAATAATCATGATATTTGACATCACCGGTGACAAAGATATCCGCTCCGCTGCGGAAGGCAGTCCCGATCAAAAAAGCTCCGCTACCTCCACAAACAGCCACTTTCTTAATCTTCCCATCAAGAGGACCACTATATTTTAAAGCTTTGGACGATAGTGTCTTTTTTACCTGTTTGAGAAATTCCAGAGCTGAAACAGGGGATTCGAGCTCTCCCATCATACCTGCTCCGGTTTTAGGGTCCGTATTATCCAATGGGTAAATATCATAGGCAACTTCTTCATAAGGGTGTGCCTGCATCATTGAACTGAGGACAGCATCCAGTCGGTAATCCGGAACTATCGTTTCAATCCTTGTTTCCGGTTCGACATGTAATTCACCCTTTTGGCCCACAAAGGGATCTGTGCCTTCCAATCCACGGAATGTCCCTTCACCTGTCAGGTTGTAACTACAGCTATCGTAATCCCCAATATGGCCTGCCCCTGCCAGAAACATAGCTTCCCGAACCTTTTCTGAATGGTCAACAGGACAAAAGGTCACCAGTTTTTTCAGTGATCCTGCACCAGCCGATAGTATTTGAAGATGTCTTAACCCGAGTACCGTAGCCAGTTTATAATTTACCCCTGAATCCACATTATCAAGGTTGGTATGCATGGCGTACACCGCGATATTTTCCCTGATCAGCCGGACGACAAGACGTTCTGTCTGACTGCTCCCTGTCAGCTTTTTCAGCCCTTTGAAAATAAGCGGGTGGTGGGCAATGATAAGATCACATCCGGAGCTGACAGCTTCATCAATAACATGATCGGTAACATCCAACGTAATTAATGCCTTCCTGACGGGCTCATCGGCGTCACCAATCAGCAAGCCGGAATTGTCATAAGACTCCTGTAAAACGGGAGGGGCTGTCTTTTCAAGTACAGAAATAATTTCTTTAAGGTTCATCGATGCAATGGATTCTTTATGTTAAAAAAGGATTGCTCCTTTTTTTGTATTTTCAACCTTTAAAACCGGTTCTATTAGGTCGCATAAAGATAAATCAAAATGTTATCACAGACCGCCGGGTGTAATTGTGATTATTAATGCATTCATTCAGAATTCTTCTGCTTCCACTCGCATGGATATACGGTTTGATCGTGAGATTGCGTCACTGGATGTTTAACAAAGAAATACTGGAATCTGTATCCTTTCGCATTCCACTTATTGGTGTGGGCAACCTTAGCCTTGGAGGAACGGGGAAAACACCGGTGGTGGAATACCTTATCCGCTTGCTTTATAAGAACCATAAGGTGGCTACACTGAGCCGTGGTTATGGAAGGAAAAGTTCAGGTTTTCTTATTGGAAACCAATTTTCAAGACATGGAGATATCGGTGATGAACCGATGCAATATGTAAGGAAATTCGGGAATAAAATCACCGTTGCTGTGGATGAAAATCGCAGAAGGGGAATCCGTCACCTGATGGATAATGCCAAATCCCTGGAGGTTATCATCCTTGATGATGTATTCCAGCACAGATATGTCAAACCGGGTCTTTCCCTTTTATTGACGGATTACCACAAACTCTACATGGATGATTTTCTTTTTCCGGCAGGAACACTAAGAGATACCGTTAAGGTTGCAGGACTTGCCGATATAGTCATCGTTACCAAATGTCCCCGGGTGCTGTCGCCGATAACCAGGAAAAACATTGAAGAAAAACTCGATCCGCTTCCACACCAGAAATTGTATTTTTCCTACCTGACTTACGGTGAATTCACCAATATACCGGGATTGGAGAAAAAGCCCATGCCTGAACAAATCAATACTATACTCTTATTTACCGGGATTGCGAATTCCTACCCCTTGCAGGAACATTTAATGGACCAATGCGGGGAGATGGTGATCATGGATTTTGCAGATCACCATGTTTTCAAACGAAAGGATATTTCCCGCATCAAGCAGAAATATGATGATATATTTACACCAAAAAAGATTATCGTCACTACTGAGAAAGATGCTATGCGATTGATGCATTCTCCCTTTTTAAAAGAATTCAACGAGTATCCTATTTACTATCTACCTGTTGAGGTTGTTTTCCATCATGAAGATGATGAGGAATTTAACAGTCAAATTCTAAATTATGTTAGAAAAAATAAACGAAACGATTGATTATCTGAGGGAGAAGATAACAGCTACACCCAAGGTGGGTATTATACTGGGTTCTGGTTTGGGTTTGCTGGCAGATGAAATCAATACCTCACACAGGATCCCATATAAGGAAATTCCCGGTTTTCCCGATTCCACGATAAAAGGTCATGAAGGTAAACTGATTTTCGGAAAGCTAAAGGGGGTAGAAGTCGTTGCACTCCAAGGGAGGTTTCATTATTATGAGGGGTATACTATGGATGTTGTTACCTTCCCGGTGCGTGTTTTAAAATTGCTGGGGATCGAGTATCTGATTGTCTCGAACGCAAGCGGTGGGGTAAATCCATCCTTTGAAGTAGGAGACCTTATGTTGATCACCGATCATATCAACCTGATGCCCAATCCATTGATAGGGAAAAATAATAAATCATTCGGCCCCCGTTTTGTGGACATGAGTCAGGCTTATGATAAGCAGCTGCTGAGCAAAGCGCAAAAAGTGGCGAGACATCATGGTATCCGGGTCAAAACAGGTATTTATGCAGCCGTAACAGGCCCCACTTACGAAACGCCGGCAGAATACAGATATATACAGTTGTTGGGTGCAGATGCGGTGGGAATGTCAACCGTACCCGAAGTTATCGTTGCTCGGCATATGCATTTACCTGTATTTGCCGTTTCGGTGATTTCAGATCTGGGTGTCGAGGGAAAAATTGTAGAAATATCCCATGATGAGGTTGTGGATGCCGCCTCGCTTGTTGCACCAAAACTGAACCTGATCATCAAAGACCTGGTGACAGAGATCTGATCATTTTCAATTTCGTTGGGTATTCTTATTTTTACACCACAAAAGGTTCCGGCATTGTCAAAGACCAAACTTTATTTCGCTTCCGATTTTCACCTGGGCATACCCGATTATGAAAGCAGCCTGAGAAGGGAAAAGATGCTCGTAGAATGGCTTGACCGTGTCGCTACGGATGCCACGGAAATCTTTTTGATGGGTGACATATTTGATTTCTGGTTCGAATACAGGCATGTGGTACCCAAAGGTTATATCCGTTTGCTTGGCAAACTTGCTGAGATCACAGACCATGGCATTCCTGTGCATCTTTTCAAAGGCAACCACGACATCTGGGCGTTCGACTATCTCCAAAAGGAAATAAATCTCCAGCTACATCGAAATGCCGTAATCAGGACATTCGATGACAAAAAACTATTCCTTGCCCATGGTGACGGATTGGGTCCAGGCGATAAAGGTTACAAATTGCTAAAGCGGGTATTCGAGTTCAAACCCAATCAGTTTCTTTTCAGATGGCTTCATCCTGATATCGGCTCCCGAATGGGACTCTACTGGTCAAGGAAAAGCAGGCTGGCAAATATCAGCAGGAATGGCCCGCAGGAGGAAACAAGAAATCCGGAAAATGAAATGCTGTATAAATATGCTGCATACAAGGCAAAACAACTTCCGGATATTGATTATTTCATTTTCGGGCACAGGCATATTCCCATGCAGTTGAAAGTCAGCGAATCCGCAGAAATGATTATTCTTGGTGATTGGGTAACCCATTTCTCCTATGGTGTCTTTGAAGATGGAAAGATAAAACTGGCTTATTACCAGGATCATTGATCCTCGCCGGAAAATCAGGCAAACCTTTCGATCAATTCCACCAACCGTGTTGAATAACCCATTTCATTATCGTACCAGGCGACTACTTTTACCAGTTTGTTTTTATCGCCAAGCACTGCCGTGAGGTTTGCGTCAAATACAGCAGAATGTGTATTCCCAATGATATCCATAGAGACAATAGGATCTTCGGTATATTCTAAAATACCTTTCAGCCGTGTTTCGGAAGCCTCCTTAAAACGGGCGTTGATCTCTTCCCTGCTCGTAGAATGTTTAAGGGTACAGGTTAGGTCTGTCAGAGACCCATCAATGACCGGCACCCGGATACCCGCACCCCCAAGGTTTCTGGCAAGGTGTGGAAATATCCTTGTGGAGGCTTTTGCAGCGCCTGTAGTGGTTGGAACTATCGAATAGGTGGCAGCCCGGCCCCTTCTCCAATCTTTATGCGGGCCATCGACAAGATTC
>JARRQC010000146.1:0-6163 GCA_037382165.1 bacterium
GGAGGTGTACGATAAAGCGAGGGACAATTTTATGATGTTCAGGGATAAAGGGTGGCTGGTCCGGGACGACCATGCCTATCTTTACATCTATGCCCAAACCATGTTTGGCAAAACACAATATGGTATCGTGGGATGCGCTTCCGTAGATGATTACATGAACAATGTGATCAAGAAACATGAGCTGACACGTCCTGACAAAGAAGAAGACAGAATGAAACATGTTCGTATAACAAATGCCAACATGGAACCGGTTTTTTTCTCTTACCCTGCCGTCCGGGAGATTGATGACATCGTGGAACAATATGTCAGTGATAATGCACCTGATTATGACTTTACAGCGGATGATGGCGTAGGGCATCATTTCTGGGTATTGCGTGACATAGAAAAAACCGACAGGATCATCGACTGCTTTCGAGACCTCCCCTCCACTTATGTAGCGGATGGTCACCACCGGACAGCAGCGGCAGCCCTTGTCGGGAATGAAAAAAGAAAAGCCAACCCCAACCACACGGGAGATGAAGAATACAATTATTTCCTGGCGGTCCACTTTCCTGACAACCAACTGACGATCATCGATTACAATCGTGTCGTGAAGGATCTTAACGGAATGACTCCCGTAGAATTTCTGACAAGGCTGAATAAAGGGTTTGATATCAGGGATATGGGGGCTGAAATCTACAAACCCGACCGTTTACATAATTTTTCGATGTACCTGGAGGGAAACTGGTACTCCCTTACGGCGAAACCGGAGACTTATGATGACAACGATCCCATCGGCGTGCTGGATGTCACCATTCTTACCAACCAGGTCCTCGATCCGGTGCTTGACATTAAGGATCTTCGACGATCAAAACGCATTGATTTTGTGGGCGGCATTCGTGGACTGGACGAATTGAAAAAAAGGGTGGATAAGGGGGAAATGAAAGTTGCTTTTGCCTTATACCCAGTGAGTATGCAGCAGTTAATTGATATTGCAGACAGCGGCCAGATCATGCCTCCCAAAACAACCTGGTTTGAACCCAAACTGCGCTCAGGACTTGTTGTGCATGAATTGCAATAAATGACAGCCCAATAAGAAACACAAAGCCATAATACAATGGAACCTAAAGATATAGTGCTGAACACCCTGAAACAATCAGAGGAACCCCTGAAAGGGGGCGAAATCGCAGAAAAAAGCGGGCTGGACAAGAAAGTGGTGGATAAAATGATCAAAGCCCTGAAGAACGAAGGCCTGCTTGAAATTCCGCAACGGTGTTATTACCGGGCAAAATAAGCATTACAAAGAATATGACCGAAAGCGGGGCCTGTGGGGGGTTCCGCTTTTTTAGTATCTTAGGTTAAACAAATCTTCCATCCATGTCCCCTATCAAACTATATCAGGCAGACGCTTTTACCAGCAATCTTTTCGGTGGAAATCCCGCTGCAGTTTGCATGCTCGGGCAATGGCTTCCGGAACAAATGATGCAGCAGATTGCCCAGGAAAACAACCTTTCGGAAACCGCCTTCCTTGTGAAGAAAAAAGATCATTATGAGATACGCTGGTATACCCCGGTGGCAGAAGTAGAACTTTGCGGCCATGCTACCCTGGCATCTGCACATATTCTGTTTTCCTATTATGACACAGTTAGTGACCGGATCATCTTTCGGTCTCGTGAACGCGGTGATCTGCAGGTTTTAAAGTCCGGAGATTGGCTAACCCTTGATTTTCCTTCGGATATACCTGAGAAAATTAGTGCACCGAAATGGCTGCTGGAGCCTTTCGATATTAAACCCCTGGAGGTTTACAAAGGCACTACGGATTATATGATGGTATATGAATTTGCACGGGACATTGAAAAACTAATGCCTGATTTTGTGCTTCTCGGAAAGACAAACGCACGCGGCGTAATCGTAACTGCACCTGGCACGGAAACCGACTTTGTATCACGGTTTTTCGCACCACAGGTCGGTATTAATGAGGACCCGGTAACCGGCTCCGCCCACACAACCCTAACCCCCTATTGGAGCGAACGGCTGGGAAAACGGAGACTCACAGCCTCCCAGGTATCCGCCCGGAGAGGGGAGTTAACCTGTGAAATGCTGGATGAACGCGTATTGATTTCGGGAAAAGCCGTCACTTACCTTGTCGGTGAAATTATGCTTTGAAATCCAATAGCGCTTAATTCTGACATCACGTAATCCGGAGGGACAGGGAAAAGTTGCCTGAAACTGATATCTAGCCAATTGCAACTAATGCAACCATCACAATTTCTGCAAAATCTAAAATCCTACCCCTCCTCTCATTCATCCCGAAGCGCATCTATAGGGCGAATACGGATAGCACGAGTAGCGGGGATAAGTCCTGCCAGTGCACCTGAAACTACAAGAATAGCCAATGCGGTTAGCGCCACGTTGAGATCGACTTCCGGATGGCGGAAAAATTGCCCTTCACCACCTGATTGGACGAGGAGGTAATTGATTAATTCAATCAGAGCAATACCAAATACAAGACCGAGGTAGCCGGCTACCGAAGTAAGAAAGATGGATTCAGTGATGATCTGTGTCATGATCTTTCCAGGTGTAGCGCCAAGGGCGCGTTGGATTCCGATCTCCTTCGTCCTTTCCCTGACGATAACAAGCATAATATTGCTGATGCCGATCACACCTGCCAGCAAAGTGCCGATACCGACAACCCATATTAGCCCGGATATGCCATTAAAAAGGCCGTTCATCTGGTTAAACTCCTCTTCCAGGTTAAAGTGTCCCAGTGCTTCTTTGTCGTCAGGATGTATACTGTGACGCTGTGCCAGCAACCGCAATGCTTTTTCTTCCACATAGGAAGCCGGATAATCCTTGTCAGAGGTGATGGAGAACCAGCCTACGACATCACCGTAGTTATAGGTTTTCTGTAAGGTGGTGAACGGAAGGAAAATGGATTGTTCTTTCTCTCCCCCAAAACTGATATTTGAATTGAGCGCGCTGAATACGCCGACCACCCTGAAATAAACACCCTGTATCCGGATATAATCACCAATGGGGTCCTCGTCGGGTTCAAACAGCACTTCCCTTACTCTTGTGCCGATAACAGCTACTTTTCGGTTATCCCGGATATCAATTTCATTGATAAAGCGACCCTGCATCATGATCATCGGATCGATCTTAATCCATTCCGGATATTCACCCATAATGGAGAAGGCTCCGGTTTTATCTTTTCTTACCGTATTGTTTGTACCGTCTCCGGCCGACCAGCCCCTGATCTTTGGAGCGATGTATTCAATCTCCGGTATATTATCCCTGAGTGCCTGTATGTCAGCATTCCTGAAATTAAAAAAGCGCCCCCGCGGGAAACCTTTGTAAGGCATTGAAGTACGCTGGGCCCATACAAAAAAACTGTTGCTGGCAAAATTGCCCATATCGTATTTTACCCCGTTTTCCAACCCCCTGCCAGAACCCAGCATGATGATCAGCATAAAGATCCCCCAAAAAACACCAAATGCGGTAAGAAAGGTTCTTAACCTGTTCTTTTTGAGCGTATGCCATATTTCCTGCCAGCTGTCCCTGTCAAACATTTGAGTTTTGAGTTTTTGGCGAAGGCATTCCTTCGGGAGAGTTTTGAGATGGTATGAAGGTTCTGCTTTTCATCATTTATGATTTGGAATGGGTCATTTTTTTAGTTACGTGGTGCGGATAACGGGAGAAACGGAGTAACATTTCTTTTATCTTGTGATCTGTCATTTGCTTCGCTGTCATTCGTTGTCATTCAATGGTCATTGGGGCTTGATACCCCGTCTTCCCTCTTCCCTCTTCCGTCCTCGGTCTCAATTCATCACTCATCATTCATCGTTCACAACTCCCCTCTCCTATTCGTCCCTCAGCGCCTCCACCGGTTTAATCGCTGCGGCTCTTCTGGCCGGTACATATCCGGCGATCATGCCTGCGATAACAAGCAGGATGGTCGCACTGATGGCGATTTGAAGATTAGCCTCAGGGTTCTTAAAAAATTCCGACTGGATATGCGGAGATACCAGTTCGAGCAACCCTACCCCCAGTACCATTCCGATATATCCGGCCAGGGCGGTAATAAATACCGATTCCTGAAGAATCAAGAGTATGATCGACCAGGGTGTAGCGCCCAGTGACTTGCGTATACCAATCTCCTTGGTACGCTCCTTCACTGCGATCATCATGATATTGCTCACCCCTACGATGCCGGCAATGATTGTCCCGATGCCGATCACCCAGATAAACATCCTGATGGCGGCAAAAAGATCCATGAACCTTTTGAATTCCTCTACCCCGTTCCAGATGAACATCGCATTCTCATCTTCCACATCAAACCGGTGGTTTCGTGCGATCAATTCCCTGATCTCGCCTTCCATTCTCTCACTTTCATGAATATCATTAGAACCCACGGTTACCGCCAGTGTACCCACAATATCTTTTGTCATAAATACCTTTTGGGCAGTGGTGATTGGAATATAAATCACCCGTTGGTTATCGTCCCTGCCGTCAATATCCTCATATACTCCAACCACCTTGAAAGGAATGCCATTGACATTGAGGTATTTTCCAATGGCTTTCTCCTGCTTGAAAAGCGAGGATTGCACATCTTTACTGATGGTGGTGACTTTTGAATGCTTTTTGATATCGTTGTGGTTGATGAAACGGCCTTCCAGCACCGTAACTTTCTCAATGATGCCATAATCGGGGTGGACGCTCCGGATATCGTAATTCCCGTATTCCCCTTTGTAGGAGATGGTATTGTTTTCCCAGACAAAAGTCCTGCCGGCAATGCGACCAATACCATCTACATTTTTACGGATATTTTCGTAGTCCTCATTCTCGAAAGTGATATCCCTTCCGGGCTTCAGTCCTTTATAGGCCTTGCTGGTTTCACCACCCCAAACCCACAGGGTATTCACAGCGGACGACCTGAACTGATCCCTGACCCCGTTTTCCAGGCCGGTTCCTGACCCAAGAAGAATGATCAGCATAAAGACACCCCACGCCACGCTGAATCCCGTCAGGAAAGTACGCAGCTTGTTCTTTCGGATGGTACTGAATATTTCTTCCCACCTGTCAATAATAACCATGGCCCTGTTGTGTCATTTGAATCAAAATTACAGCTTTTCAGTAAGATGTTGACGGTAATCATGTAAAGGATTGTAATAGTTTGTCATGAAATGTTTATTTTTAACCAGATTGCAGCCAACGAACTCTTCAGTAAGCGACAGATGAGTGAAAATAAGAAAAGCACCTACTCAAACCAAACAAAATGGGAAGATTTTGTTGGCTACACCCGTGCAGTCAGAATTGGGAGGACCGTTGAAGTCTCAGGTACGATTGCCATTGATGATGAAGGTAATGCGGTAGGAATTAACAACGCTTACGAGCAGACAGTCTTTATCATCCGAAAAGCGGAAAAAGCCATTCAGGCGCTGGGGGGAAGTTTGTCAGATGTCATCAGAACGCGTATTTACACGACGGATATTTCCCTTTGGGAGGAGATAGGCAAAGCTCATGGTGAGTTTTTCTGCACGATCAAGCCGGCTTCGACCATGGTTGAAATATCCCGTCTGATCATGCCCGAGAATTTGGTGGAAATAGAATTTACAGCACAAATACAGTGAATCATGAAAAAGCTTATTACCCTTATTATTGCCGCAGGCTTTGTTTTCTCATTATCCGCGCAGGACACTTTTTCCATTTGTGCCATTGACACAGTCACCGGGGAGGTGGGCAGCGCAGGTGCTTCCTGTGTTTATATTAATCAGGGGGTGATGATCATAAGCTACGTTTCCCCTGGTGTAGGGGTCATTCATACGCAGGCCTGGTATCGTCCGGCCAACAAAGCTTATGGGATCAGCCTGATGAACCAGGGTATTCCCCCTGAAGATATCATCGATTCTCTCGTGGCAAATGATGACCAGGGAACTCCATCTCTCCGGCAATACGGCATCGTAGATTTCAGGGAAGGTGTTGTCAGTTCAGCCGCCTTCACAGGTGTCGATTGCGATGATTACAAAAATCATATCATTGGTCCCAACTATACCATCCAGGGAAATATTCTGCTTGGACAGGAAATCCTTGATTCCATTGAAGCCCGTTTTCTTGCTGCCGAGGGTGAGCTGGTATGCCGGCTGATGGAAGCCCTGCAGGGAGCAAATGTGCCCGGGGCCGATAC
>JARRQC010000147.1:0-15277 GCA_037382165.1 bacterium
CACTTTCGAAGAAGCAATTACGTTTAACAGGGTTTTTGTCAATCTTACACAAAGATTTTAAATCAGTTCAACCCTCTGAAACATATTGAATAGAAGATTGTTGATTTGTCATTGGAGTTTCTATCATTTTCTATGACCGTGCCTGCAAGGTTTACATAAGAAACTTCCCAACTTTGAATTTTGCTATCTTTGACAGCACTATCAGACAACATAAATGTATGATCCTGAAAAGACTAGTCACATTACTTTTCCTTTTTTACTTTGTCCAGATTCCCTTCCTGAAAGCACAAACTGAATCTGACAGCCTCCGACAGTACCTGTCTATCATAGAAGATGGTTACCAGCGAGTCGATCTGTATCTTCAGATTAGTACTTCATTTAAGACCACGAACATCGATTCAGCCATCCATTATGCAGAATCGGCCCGTCGTGTCGCATTGTTTGAAGAAAATGACAAGGGGGTAGCTGAATCCTTATTTATCCTCGGGAAAATTGATCTGCGAAGAGACAGTTTGTTTGAAGCCCGTGAACATTTTTACCAGGCGCTTGATTACACAGACGACTGCGCTTGTGACAGTCTTGTAGCAGCCATATATCTTTTTCTGGGTAAGACCTATACACTCCACGATAATTACAGTGAGGCGATCGTCAATTTTCTTAAAAGTCGTGAATTGGCTGAAAAAATAGACGACAAGGTGCTGCTATCAGACCTTTTTGACGACATCGGACTGGTATTTATTCTTCTGGATAATTATGAACAGGCAGAGGGATATTTTAAAAATAAAAAATCACTGGAAGTCAATGAATTGATCGATAACAAAAAAAGTTATGCCAATTCACTTCGAAATATAGGCCTTATATACCAGAAAAAGAATCAATTCACAGAGGCAGAAAAGATGTACATGGAAGCGCTGGACATATACAGGGAATTAAACCATCTTCCGGGCATTTCTACCTCGAACATCGGTATTGGAAATACAAAATTCGGACTGAAGAATTATGATGCGGCACTAACCTACTATAAAACGGCACTTGACTTTGCTGAAAAAATAAAAATCAGCTCCAAAGGGTCAGGACCTTTTATCATGGCCTTGTGCTACAATCGGTTGGGTGAGACATACCTCAGGTTGAAACGGTATGATGATGCCCTTGAAATGTTACGCCTTTCATCAGACTTGAGTGAAAAATTTATGTTTCCAGGAAGAAAAGCTGATGCATCACTGTTTTACAGCCAGGTATATGAACAGATTGGCAATATAGTCCTTGCATTTGATTATTATAAAAACTACAACCAACTTTCTGACAGTATTATCAATGCAAGGAATGTTTCTGTCATTACCAGATTACAATTAGAATATCAATTTTTAAAGGAGCAAAAAGAGAGAGAGCTTGAGGAGACCAGGAAAGAAGAGGCCTATAAAAGGAAGATCATGCTTTATAAGAGCATAGGGACTTTTTCGCTCATCGCTTTTATCCTATTGTTATTCATCCTGATCCTCTACAGAAAAAATGAGCGAAACAAAAGAAATCAGGCAGAACTGAATGAGAAGAACCTCCAACTTGAAAAGGAAAACCTTCAGAAAGAACTTGAATATAAGAACAAAGAGTTGACAACCAACGTCATGTATCAGCTCCGAAAGAACAATTTCATCAAGAGCACCTCGGAAAAGTTAAAAACCATCCTGCAGAGTGCGAAAGCGGATAACAAAAAATTGATTCAGGAAGTGGTTAAAGAGCTTGATGGGAATATGAGCAAAGGTTCCTGGGAAGAATTTGAATTTCGCTTTAATGAAGTGCATACCGATTTTTATAATCATCTTGTTAAGGATTTTCCTGACCTGACCCCCAATGAACTCAGACTTTCTGCTTTTCTGAAACTCAATATGACTACAAAGGATATTGCTACAATAACCTACCAAACCCCGCACAGTATTACTGTTGCACGCCATCGCCTCAGGACGAAACTGGGATTGCAAAGGGATGACAACCTTGTTTCCTTCCTGTCCAGGTATTGAGATATAAACCAGTGTTTTGAGATGAATCAAAAACGTTCCTGAAAATCAATAGGGCTGGAACTTCAATCAATATTGTTCAACTTCCACTTGCGATTATTTATTATCTGAAAAATATATTTTGTAATTACATTATTTTAAAGGTATTACACAAGCTTGTATATATAAAGTATATAAAAGGATTTGACCATGTGTATATTTTGTGATGCATGATACAAGAATTTTTTTGCCTCTCATGTCTTTCTTTGCATGCTGAAATCCAGATGACATGAATCAGAACGCAGGCGATCGGGATCCCAAAATAGAACCCTTAGTAAATGAGGAAGACATTTACCGGGAACTTGACAGAATTATCAAACGGGCTGGAGATGAAAACAAAGCCCTGAAAAAAATGCTGAAAAAAATTTCCCGTAAATCGTCGACCGAACAGCACTCAAAGGGAAAAAGATCAACTAAATAGAAAGTCCGGATCTTTACCGAAATCCCTTTACACCCCACTGAATTGATCGAATGCATTTCGATTTTAATCGTCAACCAAACCAAATCTATATATACCTGGCAGTCATTTAGACTGCCAGCTTTTTTATTTTTACAGGGTGACAGATCGATCCATCAAGATTTACCTCGCCCCTTTCCAGGGGATCACAGGAGCAGTTTACCGGGAGATCTATACCCGGCATTTCCCTTATGTTGACAAACTTTTCACCCCTTTTTTTACCAATACCGACAGCAGGAAAAACCTGGTAAGGAGAACATCAGAACTGGAAAAGACCTTTCACAATCACATTCCCGTTATCCCCCAGGTATTAAGTAATGACCCGAACGAGATCATCAACTTTTCAAGGGTTTGTTTCGATCTGGGTTTCAAAGAGATAAACTGGAACCTGGGTTGCCCCTTCCCGCGTGTTGCCAGGAAAAAAAGAGGTTCCGGACTCTTGATGTACCCCGAATTAGTAGCTGATATTTTAGGAATAATCAGGTCTGAACTCCCGCTCCGACTCTCTGTCAAATGTCGGCTCGGATATGAATCACCGGATGAGATATTTGCCATGATGCCTGTATTTAATGAGTTTCCATTGTCAGAGTTGATCATTCATGCAAGAATCGGTAAACAATTGTACAAGGGGGATATCGATACAGATGCATTTATCAAAGCCCGTGAAATGTCTGATCATCCAGTAGTTTACAATGGGGATATCCTGTTACAAAAGGATGTGGACAGATTCACGCCGCTCGTCGGGCCGGTCAAAGGTTGGATGATTGGCCGGGGATTGCTTGTTGATCCTTTTCTACCCGGAGATATCAAAAGGTTGACAATTGCAGGACAGAATGAGAGGAAATTTTTAATCAGACGATTTGTGGAAGACCTGTATTATGAATACCGCAAAAACATGCATGACAGTCTGCATGCGATTCATATCATGAAGGAACTTTGGGAATACCTGGCTTTTGGTTTCGATCATCCAAAGAAAGTCTTTGACGGGATCAAAAAGACGAATAGCTTTGATGACTATGAAGATGCGGTCGGAAAGATTTTTAAAGATCATGCCTGGAATGGGGCTCAAAGTGGAAATTTCACTCCGGAATTATTATAAGGGGAAATCATTCAGGGCATATCCGTTATTTTTGAAAACCTGAACCGGACAGGAGGAAATTTTGTCCCCACTCACCGATGAATTACCCCTGTTCACCGAATTTTTGTTTACATATCTCAACGTATAACGTAGTTTTGTTCCGTAAATCCTATAATCACACAGAAAATGGACGAGAATAAAACAATGGAAAAACAGCATACCGACAGGAGAAATATTATAGCCTTTCTCCTGATCGCCGCCGGTGCGCTTCTGATGCTGGATACATTTGATATAGTCCAATTCAGCCTGTGGCAGTATGTATTTTCATGGAAAACACTGCTGATAGCCATTGGGCTGGTTATCGTATCTTCATCCAGTAACAAGCTACCGGGTTATATACTTATTGGCCTGGGATTCATCTTCTGGGTGCCCACTATTTTTGATTACAACATACGGCTTGGACAGGTTTTCTGGCCCATCATACTGATCGCTGTCGGATTGATAATCATCAGCAGAAGGAACAGGCATGAAAGAATGCTTGGCGGTCACCGCACGGAAAGAGGTCCTGACGGAACCATTTCTTCCGACTATATCGATGATGTCTCTATTTTTGGAGGAGGCATTAAAAGATACACCTCGCTGAACCTGAAGGGTGGAAATATCACCGCAGTATTCGGCGGATCAGAAATAGACCTCACCGCATCACAAATGTCTGCGGAAGGATCGGTCATTGACGTATTTACCATGTTTGGCGGGACCAAACTGATCGTCCCTGGAAATTGGCAGGTTAAATCAGAAGCCACTTCCCTGTTTGGCGGTTTTACAGATAAACGCTACCCTTCACGGGATCAAACCATGACAGAAAATATCCTGCTGATCAAAGGAGTGGTGATCTTTGGAGGCGTAGAAATAAAGAACTATTAGATTAGATCAGACCTGAACTACAGGTTTTCCTAAGATAGAAAAGCAACATGCTGAATCCCATTTCCAAGAACAGGACCTATCTTATGTCTTTTTTCGCGGTATGGTTGGTGATCTTTGCTGCCCACACCTTTATCATTTACTATTTCTATGATATCCCTGTTGCATTAAGCCTCGCCGATTCAGCTGTATTTAATATCCTTTTTGCGGTCATCGGTTTCAATTTGTGGTATGTCATCCGGTTCAATCTTCGCGAAACGCCGACTGCCCTCGACCTGGTGATCAATCACCTTATCGTGGCCATTGTTATCATCGCCATCTGGATGACACTGGCCTATTTCAGCCTGCTCTATCTATATGAGGAGAATACGGTTTATATCCAATTTCTTAATGAAAGTCTTCCCTGGCGCGCAGTCACTGGCGTATTTTATTACCTGTTGTTCATCCTCTTCTATTATATGATCCTCTATTACGAGGACCTTCAGGACAAGTTAAAGATCGAAAGCGAGTTGCAAACCCTCGTTAAGGAAGCAGAACTCAATGCCCTTAAATCACAGATCAATCCCCATTTTCTTTTCAATAGCCTGAATTCCATTAGCTCGCTCACCATAACCGATCCTGATAAAGCACAGGAAATGGTGATCAAACTTTCCGATTTCCTCCGGTATTCGCTCAGCCATGATAAAAATGAGAAGGCAAGCCTGAAGCAGGAATTTGAAAACCTGCAACGTTATCTCGACATTGAAAAGATCCGGTTTGGTAAACGACTCAACTTTGTAGAGAAAATACCGGAAAACTGTATTAACTTTGAGATTCCCAACATGATTCTTCAGCCGCTGATTGAAAATTCCATCAAACATGGTGTGTACAACAGTACGGAAGAGGTTCTGGTGGAACTATCCTGCAGGGTGGAAAATGGCTATGTCATTATCGAGATAACCAATGACTATGACCCCGATGCCATTAAAAAAGTGGGACAGGGTATCGGCTTGAGCAATATCAGGAAACGGCTGCAATTGATCTACCAGCGGCAGGATCTGTTGGAAACCATCGCAGACAAGATGGTGTTCAGGGCCATCCTGAGAATACCTAAAAATGGAACAGATGAATAAGTTACGTGCAATTATTGTTGAAGATGAAGCCCCCGCAAGGGAGTTGTTGAAAGCCTACCTTAAAAAACATGATGACATTGAATTGATTGCGGAATGTGAAGATGGTTTCAGTGGTGTGAAAGCCATTAATGAAAATAAACCTGATCTTGTTTTCCTGGATATTGAAATGCCCAAACTAACCGGGTTTGAACTGATCGAACTGCTGGATGAAATGCCACAGATCATCTTTACTACTGCTTACAATCAGTATGCTATCAAAGCCTTTGAGCTGAGTGCCGTAGATTACCTGATGAAACCCTTTTCCAGAGACCGTTTCGATGAAGCGATCAATAAAGTCCATACCCGTATAGGACAACAGCAGGACTCATCCGATAATATCCGCCAATTGACGCAGAAGGTGAAGGAGGAAAGCGGTGGGATTGACAGGATCTTTGTAAAAACGGGAAGCAAGATCGATGTGGTACCTGTTGAAGATATTATCTACTTCAATGCCGATGATGATTATGTGGAGATCATCACAGAAGGAAAAAAATACCTGAAAAAGGAAACGATGAACAACCTGGAGAACAGCCTGCCCAAGGATATCTTCATTAGGGTTCACCGGTCAAGTATCATCAATACCAACCACATCCAGAAACTGGAAAGATACGGCAAAGAGAGCTATCTTGTCATTATGTCGGACGGAAGCAGGGTAACAGTCAGTAAATCCAGGGTTAAAGAATTAAAGACCCAACTGGGTTTCTAGAATTCCTTATTCATATTTTAACGCCAACGCGGGGCTCCGGCGTACGGCATGGTAAGAGCGGATCAATACGGTCAGGAATGCCAATAGCATCACAAGGATAATTCCGGCAAGAAAATACCAGCCATTAATGGAAATTCTTATGGCGAAACTGTCCAGCCAACTGTCCATCAGGAAATAAACAATGGGAGAAGCCATGAGGCCTGCCAACAATACCAGTTTCAGATAATCCTTGGCCAAAAGCAGCGTAATTTGATTTTCAGAGCCTCCAAGTATTTTACGAATACCGATCTCCTTAATGCGTTGTTCGATAAGGAAAGAAGACAGCCCGTACAATCCAAGACTTGAAATAAAAATGACAAAAATGGAGAAGTAGATGAACAGGGAAAGCATTTTATAATCTGAACTGTAAAGGGTTTTTATCTTCTCATCCAGGTAAGTGTAATGCAAAAAATGACCGGGATTGTAATCCACCCAAGATTTTTTCACATAATTGAAAACAGCCTCCCGTTGTCCCGGCTCGGATTTTACCAGGATATACCTGCTTTTCTGAAACCGTATGAAAATCATTTACAACGCCAACGATTTCTCCATTGAATTGTTCAAAAAGAGTCGCATCCATTTTGGTTCCCAGGGGTTTTTCAAGTTTCAGGTATTTGGCAGCGGCTTCATTGATAATGTATTTTCGAACGGTATCTTCCATCATCCCCTTTTCAAACCCGCGTCCTTCAATCAGCAGGATACCGAGTGTTTCAAAAAACTCCTGGTCTACAGCAAAATAATCCAGGGTTTGCAATCCCATACTCCCGGTGTCACCCACATGGAACATCAGTTTTCCCGTCGTATAACCCGGCACATTCATGGTAGAGGATACTGCGGTTATTCCGGGGTGATCCTTCAGCTTTTGGGTGAATTCTTCCGACCGGTGATGATAAGTTGTGTCATCCGGGGTATTGATCACAAGCACATCCTGAATGTCATAGCCCAGGTCATGTTTCTTCAGGAAGTTCATCTGGGCGAAAATGATAGCAGTGGCAATAATCATCCCCGCTGAAACAATATACTGAACGGTGACCAGTACCTTACGGATTCCACCTGCGGAAATCTTTTGCCTGCCACGAAAGTTGAAAAAGAAATTGTTTCCTTTCAAAACGTTTGCCGGGTTGAAGGTCGACAAAATAAATGCCGGGAAAATACCGCTAATGACAGCAAGCAAAATAATCATCAGGATCAGACCCAGACCAAAGAAAATACCTTCACGGGTAAAAAGGGTTCCAACCAGGGTAAGTTCCCTACCGATAAGCTGGTTGAATTGTGGCATCAAAAATTCAACCAGGGAGAGGGCAATGATAAAGGCAAAGAGCGTGACAATGAATGACTCGCTGATATGCTGCATGGTCAGTTGTTTACGCTGTGCACCCAGCACTTTGCGAACACCGACTTCCTTGGCCCGCTTCAATGACCTGGCCATGGCCAGATTGATATAATTAATCGATGCAGTCAACAGGATGAAGCCGGCAATGATGCCGAAGATCACCAGAGAAGTATAGTCAATGTTTGAAGGGCTGTCGTAGGCTAAGGAGGTGTTGAAATGGACATCGCCGACAGGTTCAAAATTGTAGCGGGTGTAACCATCAATTTTTACCCCAGCACTGTCGATAAAGGCTTTGATCTCGCTCATGGCAAAGGCATTAAAACGTTTTTCAAAGCTTTCCACATCCACTGTATCGGCAAGCTTGACGTAGGTATAGCAGTTCAGCCAGAACCAATCCTTATCCATCATGCTGAAATCCTTTTTATCCAAAGAGCTGGCGGATACGACGGCGTCAAACGTAATATGAGAGGGACGACAATGTTTGTCAATTACACCCGTTATCGTATATTCCCTGATAATCGTACGTAATTTTTTACCCACTGCGGGTTCATCACCGAAAATCTCTTTGGCGACCTCAGTGGTGATCACCATGGAATTAGGCGCTTTGAGCGCGGTTTTTGGGTCACCTTCTACAAGTGTGTAATCAAAAATGTTAAAAAGGTCCTCGTTACTGAGCGTAATATCCGGTATCTCATAAATCTCATCTTCATACATCAGGGAGGACATGTCATTCACATCTGAGGGATCTGTAAAGAAGATCATCGTCGATTCTTCAACCCCCTTGAAATTGGACTTGAGCTTATTCGAAAGCAGGTAAGGTGTCACAGCTACATGCTGGATATTCCCATCAATGGCATATTCATTCCATATCCTGTAAATGCGGTCGCTGCCGGTCCAATGTCTGTCATACCTTATTTCACTCTGGATATACAGGTAGATAAAAACGAATACAGCAATACCAATAGCCAGGCCTGCGATGTTAAGAATGGTATAACTCCGCTGTCGGATGAGTATTCTGAGCCCTATTTTAAAATAATTGGTAATCACTGCTTTCGCCTGTTATAGCATCTTGTTCAGATTTTCATTAATAATTTGACCATCAAACAGATGAATCGTTCTCCGGCTGTATGACGCATCCCTTTGTGAGTGGGTTACCATGACAATGGTAGTTCCATCTTTATTCAGGTCATTCAGCAGGTTCATTACTTCCTCCCCATGCATGGAATCAAGATTGCCGGTGGGCTCATCTGCCAGTATCAAGGGAGGTGATGCTATGATAGCCCTCGCAACAGCGACTCTTTGTTGTTGACCGCCTGACAACTGCAGAGGAAACAGATTTTTACGGTGCGCGATATTCAGCTTTTGGATGACTTCTTCAAGTCGGGCTTTGCGGGCTTTCTTCTTCCAGCCAAGGTAAATCAACGGCAATTCGATATTTTCCTGTACCGTCAGTTCATCGATCAGGTTGAAGTTCTGAAAAACAAAGCCGATATTCTTCTTTCTGAGTTCGGTCTTCTGCTTTTCACTCATCTTGTCAACCTCGTGGTCCAGGAAATGGTATTTGCCGGCATTGGGCTCATCAATAAAACCCAGGATATTCAACAAGGTGGTCTTGCCGCATCCCGACGGACCCATTATGGCAACAAAGTCTCCCTGTTCAACCTGGAAGCTGACATTTTTTAAGGCAACGGTTTCAACACCTTCCGCCTGAAATACCTTAATCAATCCTTCTGTGACAATCATCATTGTACTTGAGTAAATCCATAAACTGTGTTGAAAATTTCAATCGAATGATCAACACGATAAAAAACGCTAACAATCTCCGGAATACCAATTACTCAAGTGCAGAATGTAAATATCCCCATAAACTCATCACTGTTTCTTAACAATCTTTAACTAATTCTGTGCCAACACATATATATTATTAGATATCAATATGTTGAAGAAAAAATGAGAAAGGTGTGTAACTTATCGTGTTCGGAATCGTCCATATTCTTGTACAGTGGTGAACATTAATGTGTAATTTTATACTTGGCTAAATCACCTGATTCACTGAATACCAATAACTATGAGCAAGATTAAGGCAAGGTTACTCATCGTTGATGATGATACCGACATTTTGCTAGCGGCGAAAATGTTCCTGCGACAGCATATTGAAATCGTTCATACCGAAAAAAATCCGCAAAACATTCCCGATCTCATCAAAAATGAAAACTACGATGTCATCCTGCTGGACATGAATTTTTCAAGGGATGCAACAAGTGGTAAGGAAGGGTTTCACTGGCTGAATGTCATCCTGGAATATGATCCTGCAGCCACGGTAATCTTTATCACCGGTTATGGTGATATCGAACTGGCTGTCCAGGGAATTAAGGAAGGAGCTACCAATTTCGTGCTCAAACCCTGGGAAAACCAGAAACTGCTCGCTACCATACAAGCCTCCCTGAGGGTAAGAGAATCCAAAGTCGAATTGGAGAACTTGCGTTCAACGCAAAAAGTACTTATCGCTGACCAGGATGCCGGATGGCATAACCTGATCGGCACCTCCGAATCCATGAAAAAAGTGATGAATATCGCTTTAAAAGTTGCCAAGACAGATGCCAATGTGTTAATACTCGGGGAGAACGGAACCGGAAAGGAACTGGTGGCACGAGCCATCCATCGTGAATCTTCACGTCATGATAAAGTGTTCATCAACGTCGATTTGGGTGCAATCACCGAAAGCCTGTTTGAAAGCGAGCTGTTCGGTTACAAAAAGGGAGCTTTTACAGATGCAAAAGAAGACCGGGCCGGCCGTTTTGAAGTAGCAAACCACGGCACCATCTTTTTAGATGAGATCGGCAACCTTTCCCAGAATCTGCAATCCAAACTGTTGAGCGTATTGCAAAGCCGAAAGATAGTCAGGCTGGGATCAAATAAGGAAATACCCATAGATGTCAGGCTCATCTGTGCCACCAATATGCCACTCTACCAGATGGTTAACGAGAACAAGTTCAGGCAGGACCTGCTGTACAGGATAAATACAGTGGAAATACCCGTTCCGCCTTTACGTGAACGTGAGGAGGATATCGAACCACTCGTAGAATATTACCTCGATGTCTATTGCAAGAAATACAAAATCCCAAAGAAAAGGATAAACACGGGAACCCTTAAAAGGCTCCAGATGCATGACTGGCCGGGTAATATCCGCGAATTACAGCATGCAGTGGAACGTGCTGTTATACTGAGTGAATCAACCGTGTTAGAACCTCAGGATTTCTTCATGGAAGACAATTCAGATAAAAAAGAGGATGATTTTTCTCCGGATAACATGAATCTTGAAGAGGTGGAAAAAATCCTCATCCGGAAAGTCATTGACAAACACGGTGGCAATATTAGCAGGGCAGCAAAAGAACTGGGGCTTACCCGTGCCTCCCTGTACCGCAGGATCGAAAAACATGGTATATAGGAAATTCCGGCTGCAGATCATTCTGAGGATCATCCTGATCGTGGTGACGATATTTATGATCTTCCTCTTGCGAGAGCAGACTGCCTATGCTGTAAGCACTATTATTCTACTTCTTTTACTTGTTGTTCAGACTATTTCATTGATCAGGTATGCAGAGCAAACCAATCGAAAATTGAAACGGTTCTTTGAATCGATCAGGCACGCCGACTTTACCAGCACTTTTACAGACAATGAGCTGGGTAAGTCTTTTGAAGGACTGAACCAGGAATTCAACAAGGTAATTGATGCTTTCAACAAGAACAAGACCGAAAAGGAAGAACATTTCAATTACCTTTTGACCGTCATCCAGCATGTCTCGATCGGGATCATTGTCTTTAAAGGAAATGGCGATGTGGATGTCTACAATAATGCGGTGAAAAGGCTGCTCCAGGTTAAGCACCTGAGAAAAATAGATCATCTCAATACGGTTGAGGAGGATTTGCCTGAAGTTTTGTACAGTCTGAAGCCGGGTGACAAAACACTTGTCAAACTTTTTGTCGCGGATGAGTTGCTTCAGCTCTCCGTTCATGCCACTGCCTTTCGCATGCGCGGCGACGAATTCAAGCTGGTTTCCTTCCAGGATATCCATCCTGAGCTGGAACAAAAGGAGATCGAATCATGGCAGAAACTGATCCGTGTATTAACGCATGAGATCATGAACTCAATAACACCGATCTCTTCCCTGGCATCCACCGTTAATAGTATTCTGGACGATTACACACAGTCAAATCCAGGCCTGACCGAGGAACAAATAGATGATTTTGATAGCATAGCACATGCCATAACAACCATTGAGAACCGCTCCAAGGGATTACTCAATTTTGTAGAACTATACCGCAACCTGACCCGTATTCCAAAACCCAATTTCAGGCATTTTTTAGTTGAACAGCTTTTCAAGAGGGCCTATGAACTGATGAGTCCCAAATTTGAATCGCTCAACATACATTATGAAACCAAGATCTACCCACAGGATCTGAAGATACTTGCCGACCCTGACCTGTTGGACCAGGTGCTGATTAACCTGTTGTTAAATGCCATTGATGCGGTACAGGAAACCGGATCGCCAAAAATCACCTGTATCGCATCTGTTAACCTGAACAACCGTACCATGATCGAGGTAACCGACAACGGCAAGGGTATCAAGCAGGACATCCTCGATAAGATCTTCATGCCATTCTTTACCTCTAAAAAAACAGGATCAGGTATCGGACTTAGTCTGTCACGGCAGATCATGCAGATGCATAAAGGGAGTATCAGTGTAAGATCCAAACCCGGCGAAGGATCAATATTTACACTTATTTTCTAAAGGGCTTTTTTACTTTTGCACCGAAACTGGAGAGACATGCAAAAACCTGCGAACAACGATTTTCCTATCGCTGAAATATTCCGCCAGCGCTGGAGCCCGAGAGCCTTCAGCAATAAAGCTGTCGAGAAAGAGAAATTACAATGCATACTGGAAGCTGCCCGCTGGGCACCCTCTTCCATGAACGAGCAACCCTGGCGCTTCATTGTTGGGCAAAAGGGTGACAAAACCTGGGATAAGATCTTTTTGATATTCCTTCAGATTATCAACCTATTTCTGTAACAGCTGTAGGGTACTATGGTCATGCCGACCAGTTACCTGAGGATATGCGCAAATCGGAGTTCAGCAAAAGAGAGCGGATGACATCCGGGGATTTTATCTTTAGCGGTCAGTTTGGTCAACCGCTGCAATGGTAAGGTGGGGATGATATGACAGCACAAGGATTATATTACCTAATTTTAAATTGCAATAACACATGACTGTTTTCAAACCTGTTTCTTTTCTGGCGATCATCGTCCTGATCCTGGCTGCATCCTGCGATCCGTCACAGCGGCAGATGGGTTCCGCCAGAAAGAACAAGCCACAAAAGGTGGTTTCCGTACCCTTTGTCAATGCTGATTCGGCCTTCTCTTTTGTTGCCGCACAGGTAGCCTTCGGTCCCAGGGTTCCCGGCACAGATGCACATAGCCAATGTGGGGAGTGGTTAAAATCAAAACTGGAATCCTATGCCGATACGGTGATCCTTCAGCGTTTTAAGGCAAGGACCTATGATAATATCACCCGTAACGGGATCAATTTTATTGCTTCCTTTCAACCGGAAAAAACAAAAAGGCTGTTGCTGATGGCGCACTGGGATTCAAGGCCATTCGCTGACCATGACCCGGATGAAACCAAAAGGTCGCAGCCCATTGACGGAGCCAATGACGGGGCGAGCGGTGTAGGGGTGCTGCTTGAGATGGCCCGTCATTTTAACGCACAACCTCCCGATGTGGGAATTGATATAGTCCTTTTTGATCTTGAAGACTGGGGGCCGCCGGCCGAAACAACGGCTTACAACGAAAGTTACTGGGGCCTGGGAGCACAACACTGGTCAAAAAGCCCGCATAAGGCCGGCTACAAAGCATCCTACGGTATTTTACTGGATATGATCGGGGCGGAAGACCCGGCATTCCGCAAAGAATACTTTTCAAAACAATATGCCCGGTTTGTCGTTGACCTGGTATGGAATACCGCAGCAGACCTGGGCTATTCGGCTTATTTTCTGGATGAGGACGGTATCGCTACGACCGATGACCACTATTTTGTAAACAAGTATGCAAAAATTCCTTCCATTGATATCATACATTTGGAAAACAATGTTTCAGAAGGAAGCTTTTTTGAACATTGGCATACCACAGAGGACAATTTGGAGAAGATCTCCCCCGAAAGCCTGCGAATGGTTGGTGAAGTGGTGATGAATGTGGTCTATTATGAATAAAAGAACCAGCGCTTAAAAGGGTGCAATCGTGATTCCCAGGGATACCGGATAAATCTCGGGACCCAGGCTCTTCTGGAACATTTTTGAGAACTGATAATAACCGTAAACGGAAATCCATTTGTAACCTACCCTTAAGGTAGCACCATATGCCCATTTCTCAAGCCTGTTAACCTTCTTTTCCTTAAACTTAACTCCCTGAAGATCACCGGGTCGGTCGCCTACATATTTTTGTTTGCTGTCGATCAGGTAACCCACCTTAAAACCGATAACCAGTTTAAATCCCTTCTCCGTTCTGATCTTTACCTCGATCGGCAAATCGAGATAGACGGTATTGATCTTTGACCGCCGGTAATTTCCCTCACCCGACAAGTAATCAGAAACCAGGGTATACATGATCGTATCCGCTTTAATATTTTCCACAATAGAATTGGAATACAGGTTGTGGTTACGTATCGCCAGCCCGAGCGAGAAGGCGGAAAGGCTTTCTCCAAACAGGAAATTATACATAAAAAAAGCCGTCGCTCCCTGATTGATCGTCCGGGTATCAAAACGGGAAGGAATATAGGGTGCCTGATTGGTAACCTGCCACAAGTCAGTGAAAACATCTGCTCCAACGGTAAATTTTCGTTTGGCCTTTTCACTCAATACCTGGCTGTGCACCTTTTGCACGGGAATAAGGAAAGCAAGAACGGCGATGAATACAAAAAGTTTTTTCATGGTAATTATTGTTCGTGCTTCAAAGATAACATTTGAAGTGGTAGGATGTTATTGTTCTTTTAACTGATCCAGAAGTTTCCTTGTTTTATCGGAATTCCAGCGTGCCGCACCGAGTTTCTTCAATACAACCGTACCCTCCCCGTCGACGATGAAAGTGGCTGGAATACTCTGGCTCATGAAGTCACGGGGGATATAACTGGCATAATAAACCGGGAGATCGGCGTAACCGTTCTTCTCCAGGAAAGCCCAGATAATCTCAGGATTTTCATTGCTGATGAGTATAAAATTGACCTCTTCCGAAAAATCATCATGGAGATTGCTTATACCAGGCATTTCAGCTATACAGGGCGGACACCAGGTGGCCCAGATATTCAGGAAGACCGGCTTCTGATTCAAATCCTGAAAGAATACCTGATTTCCCTTCATGTCAAATAGCTGCCACTTTCCTGCTTCCCGACTTACTTGAAATTGCTGATCCTTTTCAAGTGTCGAAGCGGGAAAAGAGGTCCATCGTATGAAAAAGGCAGCAGTTTCCTTTCTTGTGCCCGGAATAAGTA
>JARRQC010000148.1:0-7467 GCA_037382165.1 bacterium
TACCGCGTTTGCCGGGCATGTGAGGGGGAAGAGGAATGATGAATGATGAACGGCGATTGTCCAAAGGACCACAATGTGGGCGATTTGGGACGAAGGACAGAGGACCGAAGACGGAGGATTGAGGATTGAGGCAGGGAGACTTTCTGGTGACATAATAGCTTTTGGCCCTATCGTTTTATGGCGTAATGGGGCAATTGATGCATTGCTATATTGCTACATTGTCTCGGGTAAAATGTATTGAAGCGTTACTTAAAACCTCCCTTCACTCCCATTAAATGAACCATTGAGCCATTAAACCATGGCAACCGCGCTGAACAAGTCCCGGGTCCTGAGTCCAGGGGTCTCAGGTCTAAAATCTAAAATCCTAAAACCCCGCCCCAAAACCAATCCTGATGATCGGATTGCTGTAAAGGTTGTTATCCAATACATTGAAAAGAATCGCAAAGGAAGCAAAACCGCGGCCCCCAATTTGCTGGAAATAACCACCACCCAAAAACAGGCTGCTGATCCACTCCCGCTCCTTGTAGTACCAGTCGTAACTCAGTGCTTCATACTCCACCTGTGCGAATAACCCCTTGAAGATAATATATCTTGCAAAAAGGCTGGCGCCATAATGATGCAGGTTTACCCGTTCATCCGTGTAGGGGCCGGTTTGATACAAGTAACTGTTCCAGATATAAGTAATACGTGTCCCAACCTGAAATGCCGGGGTAATGCTGACTCCAAATATCGGTGACACTTCAACATATGAAGAGTAAGTTGACCATCCGCCCCCGATCATTCCTCCCGCAAAAAACCGCATGGGCCTTTGTGGCTTGGGACGCTTCTTTACCTGCCCCTCCTGCCGCTGACCGCTTGTATTTTCATATTGACTGAAAGCTTCCGTATAGCTAAAACAAAGTAAGATGACGATCGTTGCGGAAATCAGTAGTCTCAATTTTTGCATAGATTCAATTTTTAGCGAACCAAAACTACAATAAAATCATGCAATGACCGTAATTGTATTTGGTTGTATCTTTGCCGACCTTATTAAGGATGGGTAAGCTGAAAAAAATATCATTCCACCTTGTCATGCTTTCATTATTGATGGCCATGGCACTTTTCTCCTGCAGAAAAGACCTCACCGTGGATGACGATCCATCCGTAAAGCTGGAATTTTCCAACGACTCTGTCATATTCGATACGGTATTTACCTCCCTGGGATCAGTGACAAAAACCCTGATGGTATACAACAATTCCAAAAACAGGGTAAAGATCTCGAACCTGAAACTGGGTGGCGGAGGCAATTCATTTTACCGGCTGAATATTGACGGACAACCCGGTGATGCCTTTTCCGATATAGAGATCAACGGCGGTGACAGTATTTATATCTTTACACGTGTCACTATCGATCCGAATAACCTGTCCAATCCTTTTGTAGTAGAAGACAGCATCATGTTTCTCACCAACGGGAATGAACAAAAAGTAAAACTGGTGGCCTGGGGGCAGAATGCGAATTACATCCTGGCAGATACCTATACTCCGGGATTCCCGCCCTATAAGATCGTGGCTGACAGTCTCGAAACGACAGTATGGACTAGTGGAAAACCGTATGTAATTTATGGCTATGCGGTCATTAACTCTTATGGCGAATTACGAATTGAAGAAGGGACACATGTCTATTTCCACAAGGATGGCGGCCTCTGGGCGTATGTGGATGGTATGTTGAAAGTTAACGGAACCCTGGAAAACCCTGTCTATTTTGGCTCTGACAGGCTCGAGGCATTTTACGATGATATTCCAGGGCAATGGGACCGCATCTGGCTTATGGAGGGCCGCGCAGGATTCGACCACGAGATCACACATGCCGTGATCGAGAACGGTTTTATCGGAATCCAGGCTGAATCCTTTCAAAGACCCACCGAAAACAGGCTGCTGCTCAACAACGTGACCGTTCAGAATATGACCGGCATCGGGTTGTTTGCCCGTCTTTTCTATATCGAAGGGAAAAATACGGTACTTGCCAATTGCGGAGGCTATTCCATGGCACTCACCTCAGGCGGAGTATACGATTTCAAGCATGCCACAATAGCCAATTACTGGCCCTATTCCGTACGAAATACGCCGGCAGTATACCTGAACAACTTTGTACTGGACACCAATGAGCAGGAAATACCTGTCCCCATCGACTTTAAGATGGGAAACAGCATCATCTATGGCTATAACCAGAATGAGTTTGTAACGGAAATGGTAGCCGGAGCAGATACGCTCTATTACCTCGACCACTGTATCATGAGAATACAGACCAGTACTGCCAATGCTACGAATTTTAACCAGGTTCTGCGGAATGAAGACCCTCTTTTCCTTGATTTCAGGGAAAATGAGTACCGGATAGATACACTTTCCCCGGCCATCGGTTTCGGTGATGCGACTATCGCCGCTGAAGCTCCTTTCGATTTACTGAATAATTCCCGTGCCGAACGCGCTGATGCAGGGGCCTACCAGTTTATGCCCGGACAAAGTGAAGAGCTGAAATAGAAACCGCTCTTACTTCTTCTTTTCCACCCGGGAAAATATATTTTTACCTTTAGCCACATTTTTCTCCTCAATGGCCTGCTTGATCAGAATCAATAAAAAATATCGATATGATGACTTTAGACCTTGCTTTTAAACTCAGCAACAACCTGGCGATGATCGGATGGATACTCTTACTCGCCCTCCCACGGTGGAAATGGACAGTCAAACTTGTAACCGGTATTGTTGTTACCATATTGGCTGTACTTTATGTGGTTTTTGTAGTTCAGGCCTTATCGCCGGAAGAGATGAAATCTTTCGGTACCCTTGAAGGCATTATGGAACTCTTTACGGATAAGGGCGCCGTCCTGGCGGGATGGATCCATTACCTTGCCTTCGACCTGATGGTCGGCGTTTTCATTGTTACCAATGCCATCAGGAATAAAATAAGCCACTGGCTTGTCATTCCCTGCTTATTGCTGACCTTCATGCTGGGTCCGACCGGATTGCTCATTTACCTGGTCATCCGTATGGTAAAGACACGCAGCTACTTCCTGGCAACAGAATCCATTCAGTGACATCCATGCATTTCCTGTCCTCACTGAAATACAGGAACCGCCACCTCTATTTTTTCGGATGGTATTGCCTGGTCGCCGCGGGTTTCAGCCTGCTGATGAGCTGGACGGCACCCACTGAAGTATTGGGTATTTCCGCCTGGATCAAACCCTTTAAGTTTTTTATCTCGTCGGCCATTTTTAGCTGGTCAATGGGATGGTACATGACGTATCTTCAGGAGGAAAGAAAAGTCAGGATATTTTCCTGGGTAGTGATCATCGTATTATTGTTTGAAACCTCGTATATCGCCATCCAGGGAGGTCGTGGGGAGCTGTCCCATTTCAACAACAGCAATTTATTTTACGCAGCGATGTTTGGCCTGATGGGGCTGGCCATTACCGTCATGACATTATGGACGGCATACATAGGCTACCTTTTCTTTAAAAAAGAGATCACTTCCATACCCGCCTATTATCTGTGGGGAATACGGCTGGGAATTATCATTTTCGTCATCTTCGCCCTCCAGGGAGGTGCCATGGCGCGCGCTGCAGCACATACCGTCGGCGCACCGGATGGCGGCCCCGGTTTGCCTCTCGTCAACTGGAATACGCAGTTCGGCGACCTCAGGATCGCTCACTTCTTCGGTATGCATGCCCTGCAGATTATTCCGCTTGTTTCTTTTTTCCTGTTGAAAAAAACATCGCTGACCCTTGTTTTTGGCATCTTGTATTTCCTTCTGACCACCTTCCTGCTCGTACAGGCGTTCATGGGAATCCCATTGTTCTCCCTGGCTTAACAGCGTTCTATTGACAGCTTAAAGTACTTATTGATAATATGATCCCTTTACATGATAAATTTTGTTAAACAACTGTTAATCAGAACGAGATATTTAAATAAGATACATTTTCATTTTACATTTGGTCTGAATTTCTGTATCTGGGTTTGATCTGACAATAGAATATAAACCCGGCATACAAGCACAAGTGCCAGCATTACAATTGGTGAATTGATCAAATAAATTTTCTAGTCGCTATGAAACTGCTTTTTTACCCTGTTGTTCTCAGCCTGCTTATCCTGGGCTGCAGCCAGCCAAAAAAATACCACCATAAATCGGATAATTTTAAACTGGTCAAACTGGCTGACAGAGCTTACGCCTGTATACACAAAACTGGCGGTAAGGCCATCTGTAATGCGGGCATCATCGACAACGGGAGAGAAACGATCATCTTCGACAGCTTCATCACCCCGGTAGTGGCGCAAGAATTGCTCCAGCTTGTCAAAGGGCTGGGCCTCTCCCCGATCAGGTATGTCATCAACAGCCATTACCATAATGACCATATCCGTGGCAATCAGGTTTTTGATGAGGACGTTAAGATCATCAGCACACGAGAAACTGCGCGATTGATCGCTGAAAACGAACCCCTGAACATTGCCTATGAGAAAGAACATGCTCCGGCGAGATATCATCATTTTGATTCGTTGCACCGGGCTTTTGACGGGGATATCCATTCCAGGGAATATACGGTTATACAGATGTGGAGACCCTATTATGAAGTGTTGTCAAAGAGTCATGAGGAAATCGTCACACGGTTGCCCGACACTTTCGTGGATGATGAATTATCCCTTGACGGGCCTTTTCGGCAGGTACAGCTGATCACACGTGGAGAAGGTCATACACCCAGCGACCTGATCCTTTACCTTCCTGAAGATGGAATTGCCTATACCGGGGACCTGGTCTTCAACGATTGCCACCCTTACCTGGCGGATGGTGATCCCCAATCACTCATAGGCTGGCTGAACTATATGCAAACACTGGATATCCAGCGTATTGTCCCGGGACATGGCCCAGTGGGAAATGCCAGTGAAGTGGAAGAAATGAAAGATTACCTGCTTACCCTTCAGGGGGAAGCGCAACGGCTGATGAAGGAGAACAAGCATCCGGATGAGCTGACCTCAGCGGATATTCCTGACAGATTTAAAGACTGGTGGTTCGAACAATTCTATTTCTTCAACCTGGATTTTCTCATATCCAAATCACCGGAAAGTACAACTTCAGGATGATAATTCCATATATCCTGGTATTGATGACCATATTGCAAGTTAAGCAACTGTGCGAGCAAACGAAATTGACTAACCTGTCAGTCAGGATGAGTTAACTGAATGGTGCAAAACAACCCTGACTTTTCAGTGATGACAGTTACATTTTGCACTAATCCAGGGTTATCCCTAATTTTGTAATGAATCCACAAGATCGTCAAGATGAAAAATATCTTCCTTTTCACCTTACTCATTTTGTTCACTTTTCCAATCTGTGCCCAGACCACGGACACGTTGATCGTAGGATACAAGATCTCCCCGCCGTTTGTGACATCCTCCAACGGGCGACTTGTTGGGCCTTCCGTCTGGTTGTGGGAACACATTGCCCAGGAAAATGAATTGAATTATAAATATGTTCAATTCCCGCTGGACAGCCTGTTGAGCGGTCTTTCCAAAGGCAGTATCGACATCGGTATATCTCCCCTGACCATGACCTCTGAAAGGGCTGAGCATTTTTATTTTTCCTATCCTTATTATATTGCACATTCTTCTCTGATGCAAAGGGAATATTCCTCCCTCAGGCAGGCTTTTGACTTTGTCAGATCCTTCTTTTCCCTGAATTTCTTACGTGCACTCGGCGCCCTGGCGTTTGTCATTCTGATTTTCGGCCTGTTGGCCTGGTTGTTTGAAAGACGTGAAAACAGGGAAGAATTCGGAAAGGGAGTCCATGGGCTCTGGAGTGGTTTCTGGTGGTCCGCCGTCACCATGACCACGGTTGGTTACGGGGATAAATCGCCCCGCACCACCGGAGGGCGTATCATCGCACTTGTCTGGATGTTCACCGCCATCATCATTATTTCCGGATTTACTGCAGGAATCGCTTCTGCCTTAACGGTAAACCAAATCGGTTCTTCAAATAGCCGCATTGAAGACTTCAAGGAAAAGAAACTGGGAACCATCGCCAATTCAGGAACGGACGAATGGCTTAAAAACAACTTTTACACCAGGAGGACCGCAGCGCGTGGAATACCAGAACTTATCGAGGCACTCGAATGGAGTGTTGTCATTTCGGAAAATGAGCTGGATTGAACGAACTCACTTTGAAAAGAGCCAGTTTGGATAGATCGCCAACTATATAGGTTGATACGACCTAAAACCGGAATCCATAACTGAGTGAAAGCTGTTCTCTCGTGAAATAACCCGCTTCCAGTGAAAGGATATGGTGTTTGCTGACGATCAGGAAGCCACCGAGCTGGAGGTTCCAGTATTGTTTTGCCAGCAATTTACCCGAATAGGTGGCCTTTTCTCCTACTAGGAATTCAAGCTCCGGGGCGATATCTTTTACATCAACCGCTCCGGTGAATCGCTGGTTGTCATTCACATAATTGAATCCCACCCATAACGAACCCTTCGTTTTTTTCCGGTTATGACCAAGAAGAATTCCCAGCCTGGCTGCAAAATTCTGACTTTCAAAAGCATCGGGAGAACCATTGGGTTTGCTGACCACATAATGATAATCCAATACGAAAAAGAAACTGTTGAAACCGGCTGAAACCGAAGCTCCGCCACCATAACGTGGGCCATAAAAAACCAGCTCATCGTCAATAGACACGGTCAGGTCCAGGGTATCTTCCCAGCCTATATCCGGATTTTTCAGCAGGACTTGCTGCACTTCAAATTTCGGACGAATGGTTGTCCGGGAATATCCGAATATCCCGTAAATATTGAGAATGGGTAACAACCATATATCCGGTCTGAAAAAGGCATCCAGATGGCCTGCAGTGGACTGCTGCACACTGGCGTTGCCTGTAGCAAAAAAGTTGGTAGAATCGCTGTTGAGCATCAGATCGGTTGCATTATAGATCTGCCGGTTAAATTCAAAAACAGCAGTCGCACCGAAAGGCAGTGCGAGATCATGGCCGATTTCCCTGCGCTTCTTTCCACAAAATGGTGGAAAGGAAACAACGGGACGGGCCTTTTCTTCCAGCATTTCATTCTCCAAACTTCCAAACCAAAGATATTTTTTGCCGGGAATGATCCCAAGATCGGATTTCTGAGCATGGATCAGGTCTGGCAGGCCAGGGATCAAAATGATACTGATTATTGCTGCGATATAAATTTTATGTCTCATTCAGGTCATGGCTTTGGATTAAAAAAAGATAGGCCTGAGAAGGAAAAACAAATACAATAACACCAAAATTATTCCCTCCAGGCTGGAAATAGCCCGGTTGGTCTTGCCCAGGTCGATCTTGATAAAAAGCAACACAAGCAGCGTAGATGCCACCAGGATGCCCACTTCAATGTTTAAGGATGTATCAAAAGGTATCGGTGTGATCACCGCACTCATACCCAGCACGAGGAGGATGTTAAACAGGTTGGATC
>JARRQC010000149.1:0-6074 GCA_037382165.1 bacterium
ATCTGACGAAAGACAATGAAAGAAACCTGCATATTCAGATCGAGCCCGGAAAATATGCTTATGTGGAATCCTTTTCCAGTAAGCTTCAGTTGGGATACTAATTTTCACTTGAAAAATATGAGGAGGACCGGTTGGTATACAAGCTGATGGCTGACCGTATCACCTGGGATACTGTAAAAAAGACCTGGCAGCTCAAGAACTACTCCATACGTCGGATAGACACAAGTGGTCATCAGCACATTGAAAGGGGAATTGAGATCGATACGACCATCCGTGCAATGATCAATACCGACCTGTATAAGATCAAGGAAAGATACGAGGAAATGGATTACTACCAGCTGAACGATTATATCGAACGTGAGAAAAGGAAGGGATCGATCGCATACAAGAAATATGAAATTGAAAAACACAAGCGCCTCGCCGGCCCGGCAGCTATTATCATCCTGACTTTCATTGGTGTCGCGCTATCTTCCAGAAAGGTCAGGGGTGGTATCGGCATGCACCTCGGCGTAGGTATAGCCCTCACATTCTCTTATATATTTCTCATGCAGGTGTCGACCGTCTTTTCCACTTTTGGCAACCTATCCCCTGCTGTCGGGGCCTGGATCCCCAACATCATCTTCTTTATTATCGGGCTTTACCTCTTGCAGAAGGCGCCCAAATAAGCCTAAGCGATATTACCTGGCTGCCTTTTCCTCAATCCATTTCCTGGCATTTACGAAGGCTTCTATCCAGGGCGTGATCTCGTCGGTAATCCGCTCATCCGGGTAATGCGGCCATTGCCAGGGGAAGAACGATCGTTCCAGGTGCGGCATCATCACCAGGTGACGCCCGTCATTGCTACAGGTTGCGGCTGTAGCCCAGTCCGATCCGTTGGGATTGCCCGGATAAAGTTCATAACTGTAAGACATAACCAGGTTGTAATTGTCCCTAAAATAAGGGAAACTGAATTTTCCTTCACCATGAGCGACCCATACTCCCAGTCGTGATCCCGCTAAACTCTTCAGCATGACCGAATGGTTCTCATGAATGTCGACATTTACAAACGCAGATTCAAATTTACCTGAATCATTATGAAGCATTTTGGGATGTTCCTCGTGTTCCGGATAGAGCAGGCCCAATTCCATCATCAACTGACACCCGTTGCAGACCCCCAGGCTGAGCGTATCCTCTCTAGCATAAAAGTTATCGAGGGCTGATTTCGCACGCTCATTATAAAGAAAAGCTCCGGCCCATCCTTTGGCAGAACCCAGCACATCCGAATTGGAAAAGCCTCCCACGAAAACGATAAAATTGACATCGGACAGATCTTCCCTGCCGGAGATCAGGTCGGTCATATGGATATCTTTGACATCAAATCCTGCCAGGTGCATCACAAAAGCCATCTCACGATCGCCGTTCACTCCTTTCTCACGGATGATAGCGGCTTTGGCCTTACCTGGTTCCCTGCGGCTTAGTTCAAGGCCATAATCTGCCAGCTTACCACTGAAAGGCCTTTGAAAATAATAATTCAATTCCTGGCGTGAATAATTTTTCAAACGGCAATGCGCCGGACCCGAACCGCTTTGCTTTTGATCCAGCATATAAGAGGTTTCGTACCAGACATCCCGCAGTCGGGAAATGTCCAGCACGGACTGCTGATCCCCATTCTTTATATCCAGCTTGAATGCAGGAATAACCTGACCAAGGACTGTATATTTTATCTTATGGCTCTTCAGAGAATTAACGACCTTGTTGATATCCTCGACCTGGATAACTACCCCAGG
Source organism: bacterium (assembly GCA_037382165.1). Classification (GTDB taxonomy): domain Bacteria; phylum Bacteroidota; class Bacteroidia; order Bacteroidales; family F082; genus JAADID01. The sequence goes on from JARRQC010000149.1 coordinate 1,767, forward strand.
ATTTTCACTGAGCACCAGTTTAACGATATCGTTTTCGCCATAGTCTGAAAGGTCTAGTTTCATCCCATGGTCATTGTTTCCGAAACACATTTCAAGCAGTGTGGTGATCATACCGCCGGATGAAATATCATGACCGGCCAGGATCAGTTCCTCTTCGATCAAAGCTTGTAAGGTATTGAAAGCCTGGCCAAAATAATCAGCATCCGGAACATCGGGCGTATTCCTTCCGAGCAGGCTGATGGTCTGGGCAAAACTGCTGCCGCCGAGGGCAGGCTCCGTATTGGAGAAGTCAAGGTGGATCAGGGTTGTCCCCGGTTGTGTTTTTAAGACAGGCTTAACCGCTTTTCGGATGTTGGTTACCTCGCCTACAGCACTGACAATGACCGTACCCGGCGCATAGACGACTTTCCCTTCCGGATATTTCTGTGTCATCGATAAGGAATCCTTTCCGGTAGGAATATTGATGCCCAGCGCGATGGCAAATTCACTGATCGCCTCGACAGCTTTATAAAGGCGGGCATTTTCACCCTTGTTCCTTGCCGGCCACATCCAGTTGGCACTCAGGCTGACACCCTTCATGCGGTCTCTTAATGGCGCCCAAACCAGGTTGGTTAAGGCTTCGGCAACTGCCATTCTTGATCCCGCCGCAGGATCCAGCAGGCCGATCACCGGGGCATGTCCCATGGCAGTGGCTATTCCGGAGATTCCCCTGTAATCCAGTGCCATAATGCCCAGGTTGTTAAGCGGCAGTTGTATCGTTCCTGCTGTTTGTTGCATCGCTACCCTTCCGGTTACCGAGCGGTCCACTTTATTGGTGAGCCAGTCCTTACAGGCTACCGCTTCAAGCTGCAGTACATCGGCAAGGTAAGATTCGAACAATCTCGGCATATAAGACACCTGGCTGAAATGGTCTTCCGTTGTCTCGTCTTCCAGGACCGTCTTAGGAGGCTTTCCAAACAATACTTCAAGGGAAATGTCTACCGGACAGGACCCCTCCTCATCCTGGAAAACAAGCCTTTTGGTGTCGGTCACATCACCAACCTTATAGATGGGCGCACGCTCTCGCCGGGCAATATCTTCAAGCAGGTGAAAATCTTTTTCCTTCATGATCAGCCCCATTCTTTCCTGGGATTCATTGCCGAGGATCTCTTTTGATGACAGGGTTGGATCCCCCAGTGGAAGCTTGTTCAGTTTAAAATCAGCACCGCTGTTTTCCACCAGTTCGGAAAGACTGTTCAGGTGCCCGCCGGCACCGTGGTCATGGATGGAAATGATGCTGTTCTCCTTTGATTCGGAAAGTGCCCGAATAGCATTGGCAACCCTTTTCTGCATTTCCGGATTGGCACGCTGGACGGCGTTCAGTTCGATCTTATTTCCATATTCCCCTGTGGCAACAGAGGATACGGCTCCACCCCCCATGCCAATGCGATAATTATCCCCACCGAGCACGACGACGATATCTCCCGGTTGAGGTTCATCTTTCTCAGCATCCCGCTTGTTTGCGAATCCCACACCGCCTGCAAGCATGATCACTTTGTCGTAACCGTAAGTTTTTCCCTTTTCCTCATGCTCAAAGGTGAGGAGGCTGCCATTGATCAGTGGCTGACCGAATTTATTACCGAAATCAGAAGCGCCGTTTGAGGCCTTCACCAGTATTTCTTCCGGAGTCTGGTACAGCCATTTCCTGGGAGGTATCCTGTTTTCCCATTCACGGCTTCCATCACGACGCGTATAGGAAGTCATATAGACGGCCGTTCCCGCTAAAGGCAGACTCCCTTTTCCTCCTGCCAGCCTGTCGCGTATCTCGCCACCGCTCCCTGTTGAAGCACCGTTGAATGGCTCCACCGTGGTAGGGAAGTTGTGGGTTTCCGCTTTGAGTGACAGGATGGAATCGATCGCTGTCAAAGAAAAGTAAGCTGCGACATCCTGCCGCTCAGGGGCGAATTGTTCCACCTCCGGACCCAGGATAAAAGCCACATTATCCTTGTAGGCTGAAACCAAACGGTTCGGATTTTCCTTTGAGGTTTTTTTGATGAGGGCAAACAGGCTGTCCTTCATCTCTACACCATCGATGATAAAGGTCCCGTTAAAAATTTTATGCCGGCAATGCTCGGAATTGATCTGGGCAAAACCATAGATTTCCGAATCTGTCAACTGACGACCAATCTTTCGACTTACCTCTTCCAGATATTCCACTTCATCATCGCTGAGGGCGAGGCCCTCCGAGGTGTTATAGGTTCCAATATCCTGTATATATTTCGTAGGTTCCGGTTTATGCGGGATGTCGAACACGTTTTGATCCATATCGTGATACATCTGTTCCAGCATATGATCATACCCGTCATCATCCGCTTTTACCCTGGTGAATTGTTCAATACGCTCAATCCCCTGAATGCCCATATTCTGGGTAATCTCTACCGCATTGGTGCTCCAGGGGGTTATCATCTCTCTGCGCGGCCCGACAAAATGGCCCGAGAGTGTGGGTGCATGATGCTGGATGGCACCACCAAAAAGCCAGTGTAACTTGTGTCTGTCCACATTGGAAAGTTCATGAGTACATTTAACGAGGAAGTAATGGAGACCTTTGAGGTGGTAGAAATACACCATAACTTGAGGTTTTTGGCTGTTCGAATTGCATACAAAGATAAAAATCTGCAACATCGGCACACCGATTTTTATCCCTGATGATTATCTTTTCAGCGAATGATCCATGATGAACTTCGCCGTCGTGTTCTGCCCGGGTCAGAGGTTCTCTTCCGAAATCCCGTATGCTTCGTCCGGCTCAATGTTTCCGCGTGGTTCAACATGTACGAGGATGTCATAAATGTTCCGGATGTTCTCTTTGAGTGACTCCTCCACCCTGACACCGATCTTATGCGCTTCTTCCAGTTTTAATTTACCGTCAACCTCAATGTCGAGGGCGATCAGGTAATAGTGCGCCAGTTTTCGCACCCTTATCCGGTGGGGATTGTAAGCCCCTTCAACAGCATTTACGGAAGAGATGATCTTGCGGTAGATCTCCTCATCATCAATGCCGTCCATCATTTCACGGTTGGTTTGCATGAATATCCGGAAAGCCACCACCATGATATAAATACTCACGGCCAGTGCGGCCAGTTTATCGATCACCGGCATGTTAAAAATGAACGTAAGCACCAGGCCGGTAAGTACGGAAAAGGAAATGATCACATCGTTCAGCATGTTCCTTGCGTTTGCGATCAGCATGGCACTGCTGACCGCCTTCCCTGTTTTTCGCATATAGAAAGCGAGCAGAAACTTGATGATGATACTCAGGATAACCACCCATATCGCAACCTGATCGGGCATCACCTCTTCCACAGGAAATAACAGCCGGTTGGCCGAATTCATCGCCAGCTGGGCACCGGCAAAAAAGATGATAAAAGCAAGGGCTTTGGTAGCAACGGTATCAGCCTTTGCATATCCGTAGGGATACTTCTTATCGGGTGGACGTCCCACAATATGGGCTGTAAAGAGGGTGATGAGCGAGGTAAGGATGTCGCTCGCCGAATCGATGCCATCAGCCACCACGGCGAGACTACCGGCATACAAGCCCACGCTGATCTTCAATACGGAAAGGACAGCATTCCCCAGGATACTGACCCTGGAAACCTGGATAATCTTACGTTCGCGGTCCCCGATGGAAGATTTGCGGTTCATGTGTATTTCAAAAATAGAAAAAGCTGCCATCCGGCGATTAGCAGATGACAGCTTTTTATGACTTGTAAATTTTGGGATCTACATGTTTTCGCCAATAAACCTTTCAGATTCCATAGCAGCCATACACCCGGTTCCTGCAGCGGTGATGGCCTGGCGGAAGTGCTTGTCCTGCACATCACCTGCGGCAAAGATGCCCGGCACACTGGTAGCTGTAGAATCCGGAGCGGTGATAAGATAGCCGGTGTCGTCCATATTCAGTTTACCCCTGAACAACTCCGTATTGGGCGTGTGACCAATGGCCACGAAATAGCCTTCCACATCCAGTTTACGCTCTTCGCCGGTCTTGTTGTTAAAGACGATCACGCCGTTGAGCGCTTTGGTAAATCCTTCCGATATGCCTACGATTTCTTTTACTTCATGATTCCAAAGTATTTCAATATTCGGCGTATTGAATACCCTTTTCTGCATGGCTTTTGAGGCCCTCAGTTCATCCCTGCGGTGAATAAGGTAGACCTTCCGGCACATATTGGCCAGGTAGGTGGCTTCCTCTGCGGCGGTATCGCCTCCTCCAACGACAACCACATCCTTCCCCTTATAGAAAAAACCATCACAGGTTGCACAGGCAGAAAC
>JARRQC010000150.1:0-6502 GCA_037382165.1 bacterium
GCCGCGTGCTTATGGTCGATACCGAAAAAATGAGAGCCATTGTTGAAGGTGTGAATATGATTTCCAAGCACACCCGTCCTAATGCCGATAACCCCAAGGGAGGTATTGTGAAGCAGGAAGCTGCTGTGCATATTTCCAGCCTTAAAGTCATCGACAAGTCAGGTAAACCTACTCGTGTCGGCAGGAAAATAGATGAAAAAAGCGGAAAATCTGTACGTTATTCTAAAAAAACAGGGGAGGTAATCAAGTAATGAAATATCAACCGAGACTTTTAAAGATCTATACGGAAGAGATCGTTCCTGCCTTGACCGAACAATTCGGTTACAAGACCATTATGCAGGTGCCCAGGATCGAAAAGATCGCGATCAACCAGGGGATAGGTGCTGCCCTGACTGACAAGAAGCTTATTGATGTAGGTATTGCTGAAATGACAGCAATCACAGGTCAGAAGGCTGTGCCGACCATCTCGAGACGTGATGTGTCCAACTTCAAACTCAGAAAAGGCAACCCGATCGGAGTGCGTGTAACCCTTCGCGGAGAGAAAATGTATGAGTTCCTTGACAGGCTCGTATCTGTAGCTCTTCCCAGGGTGCGTGACTTCAGGGGTATCAATGACAAGGGATTTGACGGCCGTGGAAACTACTCGTTTGGTGTAACGGAACAGCTGATCTTTCCTGAAATAAATATTGATAAGGTGGTCCGTATCAATGGTATGGATATTACCATTGTGACCTCCGCCAGGACAGATGCGGAAGCCTTCGCCCTGCTGAAGGCATTTGGATTACCTTTTAAAAATCAGAAAAAACAATAACTCATGGCAAAAGAGTCAATGAAAGCGCGTGAGCGCAAAAGAGCGAAAATGGTTGAGAAATATGCTGCCAAACGTGCCGCACTCAAAGAAGCCGGCGATTACGAAGGTTTGCAAAAACTTCCCCGTAATGCTTCACCGGTACGCCTTCACAACCGTTGCCAGCTAACCGGCCGTCCGAAAGGATATATGAGACAGTTCGGTATTTCACGTATCAACTTCCGTGAGATGGCGCTGAAAGGACTTATACCGGGTGTTAAAAAAACCAGTTGGTAATCGTTAAACCATTAAAAGAAAAGTCAGATGATAACTGATCCAATTGCAGACTATTTGACCAGAGTCAGGAATGCTGTGGCAGCCGGACACAGGCTTGTTGAAATTCCTGGTTCTAACCTGAAAAAGGATATTACAAAGATCCTTTTTGAAAAAGGGTATATCCTGAACTATAAGTTCGAAGACGATAATGCTCAGGGTAATATAAAGATCGCGTTGAAGTACCATCCGGTAACAAAATTGCCGGCCATTACGAAACTGGAAAGGGTTTCAACCCCTGGTTTGCGTCGGTATGCCAACGCTAGTAACCTGCCCCGTGTGATGAACGGGCTGGGTATCGCCATCCTGTCCACTTCAAAGGGTGTTATCACCGATAAAGAAGCCAGGGCACTTAATGTGGGTGGTGAAGTAATTTGTTATGTTAGTTAATAGGAGATAGATCAATGTCACGAATAGGAAAACTACCGATCGTAATTCCCGAGGGTGTTGAAGTTACTGTAACCGATACAAACAAGATAAAGGTGAAAGGTAAGCTTGGTGAACTCGAACAGCTTGTTGATCCTGCGTTAAAGTTGAAACAGGAAAATGGAGAGATCATCATTGAACGCCCGACTGAAAGTAAAGATCATAAATCAAAACACGGACTTTACAGGGCCCTGATCAATAATATGGTCATTGGCGTAACGGAAGGATATACGACAGTTCAGGAACTGGTAGGTGTAGGTTATAAAGTAGAGGTGAAAGGACAACTCCTGGATCTCTCGCTTGGATATTCCCACCACATTTTCCTTGAATTACCTCCGGAGATCACAGTGGAAACCATCACCGAGCGCGGTAAAAACCCGCAAATTATTCTCAAATCGATTGATAAGCAGTTGCTCGGCATGGTTGCTTCAAAGATCCGTTCCCTCCGTCCGCCGGAACCGTATAAAGGTAAGGGTATTAAATACAAGGGTGAAGAACTCCGGAAGAAACTGGGTAAAGCCGCTGAAAAATAGTAAGCTAAATTAGTAACAAGGAAAAACCTGAAGTGATGGGAGTCAAGAATAAAAAAGAGATCCGCAGATTTAAAATCAAACAAAGGATCAGGAAGACCGTCAGCGGCACTGCCGAAAGGCCCCGCATGACCGTTTTCAGAAGTAACAAACAGATCTACGTTCAGCTTATTGATGATTTGTCAGGATCTACCCTCGTTTCCGCCTCCTCCAGGGAGAAGGATATCGAGACCGACAAAATTACCAAGATCGAACAGGCCCAGAAAGTGGGTAAGTTGATCGCTGAAAAGGCGAAGGCCGCCGGGATAGAAAATGTTGTATTCGACAGAAACGGGTATTTATATCATGGCCGCGTGAAATCACTGGCCGATGCTGCACGTAAAGGTGGATTAAAATTTTAAGGTATTATGTCAAACGCAAATGTAAAAAGAGTTAAATCCAGCGAGATAGAGTTTAAAGACAGGCTGGTCAGCATACAGAGGGTTACCAAAGTAACCAAAGGTGGACGTACATTCAGCTTCTCTGCTATCGTCGTGGTAGGTAATGAAAATGGTGTTGTGGGATTTGGTCTCGGAAAGGCCAAGGAGGTGACATCTGCTATTGCCAAAGGTATTGACGATGCCAAAAAACACCTTATCAAGGTTCCGGTGCTGAAGGGTACCCTTCCTCATGAGCAAACGGGAAAATATAGTGGTGCAAAGGTGTTTATCAAACCCGCTGCTCCGGGTACCGGTGTGATAGCAGGAGGTGCCATGCGCGCCGTTTTGGAAAGTGTGGGCGTTAAGGATGTATTGGCCAAGTCCAAAGGATCCTCAAATCCGCACTCCGTGGTAAAGGCTACCATCAATGCGCTGGCGAATATGCGCGATCCATATACCGTTGCCCAGGTCCGCGGCGTTGAGTTGGATAAAGTTTTTAACGGATAATAAAGAACCCAGGGATGAGCAAAGTTAAAATCACACAGATCAGAAGTGCCATCAACAGGCCGCGGCGTCAGAAACAGACACTGGAGGCCCTGGGCATTAAAAAGATGCATCAGGAGAAAGAACACGAAGCTACTCCGCAGATTCTCGGAATGATCGAGAAGGTTAAGCATTTATTAAAGGTTGAAGAAATTAAAGGATAAAGGACATGGATTTAAGTAATCTCAAACCTGCAAAAGGTTCTGTCGGAAAGAAAAAGAGAATTGGCCGTGGAGAAGGCTCCGGTAAGGGTGGAACCTCCACGAAAGGCCATAAAGGTGCTCAGTCCAGGTCAGGATATAAGCGCAAAGCTGGTTTTGAAGGAGGGCAAATGCCTCTCTTCCGCCGCGTTCCCAAGTTTGGTTTCAGAAATATGAACCGTAAGGAATACCGGGCCATCAACCTCTCTACATTGCAGAAACTGGTTGATGAGAAGAAAGTGAAAACCATCAATCATGAGGTGCTGATCCAGCATGGAATGGCTTCTAAAAATGACCTGATCAAGATACTCGGACAGGGCGAACTGAAAGCCAAACTAGATGTGACAGCAGATGCTTTCTCAAAAACCGCCATGGCGGCCATTGAAGCACAGGGTGGCAAAGCCATCAAAATCTAATATTCGATGAAGAAGTTTATTGACACCTTAAGAAATATATATAAGATAGAGGAGCTACGAAACCGAGTCCTTTATACACTGGGCATTATCCTGATCTACCGATTGGGTTCATTTGTGGTATTGCCTGGTGTGGATCCGCATATGCTTTCCAACCTCCAGCAACAGGGTAGTTCCGGTTTGATGGGACTGCTCAACATGTTCTCCGGAGGAGCATTCTCCAACGCCTCTGTCTTCGCACTGGGTATCATGCCCTATATTTCCGCTTCCATTGTGATACAGTTGCTGGGTATGGCCATACCTTATTTTCAGCGACTGCAGCGCGAAGGTGAAAGCGGAAGAAGGAAAATCAATCAGATCACAAGGTACCTTACGGTGATTATTGTGGCACTGCAGGCTCCGGCATATATTGCCAACGTAGTTTCACAACTTCCCGCTGAGGCCATCACTCCGTTCAACCCGGGGGTTACGACACCGCCTTTCTTTTTCTGGCTGTCTTCTACCGTCATTCTGATATCAGGAACGCTGTTTATCATGTGGCTTGGAGAGAAGATCACCGATAAAGGTATTGGAAACGGTATATCCCTGATCATTATGATCGGTATTATTGCCAGATTGCCCCAGTCCCTCGCACAGGAATTTGTTTCCAAGATGGGACCATTGGGTGGCGGACTGGTATATTTCCTGCTTGAAATCGTGATCCTTATATTTGTGATCCTGTTCTCGATCCTGCTTGTGCAGGGAACAAGAAGGGTTCCGGTCCAGTATGCAAAACGGATCGTTGGGAACAAACAATATGGCGGAGTGCGTCAGTACCTGCCACTGAAGGTAAACTCAGCGGGTGTGATGCCTATCATCTTTGCACAGGCAATCATGTTCCTGCCCATTACCCTTGTCGGTTTTGCCGATTCTGAAACGCTCTCAGGATTTGCTGCTGCTTTTGCAGACTATACCGGCTTCTGGTATAATTTCACCTTCTTCATTATGATTATCTTGTTCACCTATTTCTATACCGCCATTACGATCAACCCAAATCAAATGGCTGATGATCTGAAGAAGAACGGAGGTTTTATTCCAGGGGTTAAACCGGGTAAGAAAACCGCTGAATACCTTGACAATATATTATCCAGGATAACCCTCCCGGGATCCATTTTCCTCGGAATTATCGCCATCATGCCTGCATTTGCGATGCTTGCGGGAGTGAACAGCCAGTTTGCGCAGTTCTACGGCGGTACTTCCCTGCTGATCCTTGTCGGAGTTGTACTGGATACACTACAGCAGATTGAAAGCTACCTGCTGATGCGTCATTACGATGGCTTGACAAAATCAGGACGTATTAAAGGCAGGTCGGCATTTAGTATATAATCCCGTGAACTTCGTATGATACCGATTAAGACAGACGAAGAGATCGAGATTCAAAGAAAGAGTTCTTTACTTGTTGGCAAGACACTGGCTGAGGTCGCCAGGCATATCCGTCCGGGTATCACTACCCGTGAGCTGGACAGGGTGGCTGAGAAATTCATCCTGAAAAATAATGCAGTACCCGGATTTAAAGGGTATGGCGGTTTTCCCGCGACCCTGTGTATCTCTGTTAATGATGCAGTGGTTCATGGAATTCCCGGAGACCTGGCGCTGAAAGAAGGTGACATCGTTTCCATAGATTGCGGCGTGCTGATGAACGGTTTTTATGGAGATTCTGCCTACACCTTTGCTGTCGGGGAGATCAATCAGGACCTGAAGTTGTTATTGGAAAGGACCAAGGCTTCTCTTTACCTGGGGATTGAACAGGCAATGACCGGTAAGCGAATTGGTGATATCGGCAATGCCATACAGCATTATGTGGAAACCTTTGGTTACTCTGTCGTGCGCGACCTGGTAGGTCATGGAGTCGGAAGAAACCTTCACGAGAAACCCGAAGTGCCGAATTACGGAAAACGGGGTTCGGGCATCAAACTGAAATCAGGAATGGTATTGGCGATCGAGCCTATGATCAACCTTGGCGTTAAGGAGGTGGTGCAGGAGAAGGACGGATGGACAATTCGTACCGCTGATGCCAAACCTTCGGCACACTTTGAACATAATGTTGCCGTAAGGAACGGCAAAGCCGATATTTTGTCAACATTTGATTATATAGAAGAAGTATTAAAAAGTTAAATTATATATGGCTAAACAACAATCGATAGAACAAGACGGAACGGTAATAGAATCTTTAGGAAATGCAATGTTTCGCGTGGAACTGGAAAACGGACACGTAATCACAGCCCATATATCCGGGAAAATGAGAATGCATTACATCAAGATACTACCCGGAGACCGTGTAAAACTTGAGATGTCGCCATATGATTTAACAAAAGGAAGAATAACATTCAGATATAAATAGTGACGCAATGAAAATCAGGGCATCCATTAAGAAAAAGAGGCGAGATCGCTTTGACCTATATCTATGGGATAGGCAGAAGCCAGGCTCAACAAATTTTGACGGCGACTAATATTGACTGGCACAAAAAGGCCCAGGATTGGACCGATGAAGAACAAAATCAGATCCGTCAGTATATTTCCGACAACCTCACTGTTGAAGGTGAGTTGCGTTCTGAAATGCAAATGAACATTAAGCGTTTGCAGGATATCGGTACCTATAGGGGTATTCGTCATCGTCTCGGCCTTCCTGTTCGTGGTCAGCAGACCAAAAACAATGCGAGAACCCGAAAGGGACGTAAGAAGACCGTTGCCAACAAGAAAAAGGCTGTCAAATAACGGATCATTCCGATAACAACGTCGAGTAATAGTAGAACTATGGCAAAGAAAACCAGAAGTACCAAAAAAAGGGTTGTAAAGATTGACCCGGTTGGAA